>CAZIYQ010000059.1:0-13408 GCA_964543505.1 uncultured bacterium
CATCACGGTATACATTATAGGTAACGTTAGCTCCTGAAGTTGTGATATTGGCGCGGATTCCCCATTCACCATCATTCAGCGCACCACCAGATCCTTCTGCTGTAGATTGCCATGTATCCCAGCTGCCGCCCAGCATCACCATGGAGTGTCCAACCGGACTTGACTCGTCGAGACCTGCAGCAATAGCGTCGGTAAAGGTTACAGCAATTATGTAAGCCGATCCCATTTCCCAACCTAAAGTAAGATCATTCCAATCGGTTGCAAGCGTGACATTTGTCTCATAAGTCGGGGTTAAGTTAAAGAAAGCACCTGCTTGTTCAAAAGCCGCTACAGTTACATCCGCATCGAAACCATTGGCATTAAAGATAGAAACCGTATTCACCGTGGAAGGTCCGACAATATCGAATCTCTCGCCGGCCCAGGCTTCGCCAACATCTGTCAGTGTGATTAATTGGGTTACCTGGTCACTATCATAAATGTAGTCATCAGTCCCGGCATAGTTCATATCGTCCCACCAGAGATTGCACTGTGAGTCCAGAGCTTCACCAGCAAGGCCTGTCGGTGCCGGAGGAGCACCCAATTCCTTATAGATCTTGAAATCATCGATGAATAAGCCATCACCGCTACCGCCATCATCATTTCCATCATAGACCGCCATAAACTTGAATTGAACGTTTTTGCCAGCCATATCGCTGATATCAAGGAAGACATTGCCATTGTATGAATAGCCGGGCAGGTATTCTTCCCATCCATTTGCACCCGGGCGGGGACCCGCCGGATCACCGTAATCATAAAACTGTTCTATCCATGCAAGACCGGCAGCAATCATAGGATCGTCACCACCATCAGCATTTGCACTGAAGATTTGATCACCAATCAATGATTCGATATTGATATCGTCAACAAAAAATCCTACTAGAGAAGCATCATCAATTGTAGAATAGGCAGGATCAGAACCAAAGGCAAAACGAATGATAACTTCGTCACCTGAGTATGCAGAAAGATCGAAAGTAACATTATGCCAATCTTGCTGACCGCCCCAACCG
Source organism: uncultured bacterium (assembly GCA_964543505.1). Classification (GTDB taxonomy): domain Bacteria; phylum Fidelibacterota; class Marinisomatia; order SCGC-AAA003-L08; family JACNLC01; genus JAADGM01. The sequence continues at coordinate 1,047 of CAZIYQ010000059.1, forward strand.
GGAGTGTATTCAGGTTCACCATTGAAAAACCAGCCATAACCGCTGGTGAAATCATAGGCATCATCCCCGTTTAGAAAATCCCAGGTCGCACCGCCATCATTAGAAATACGTACATTTGCGGCATCCCAACCATCTATATAGGCTCCTGCGATCCCACAGTCACCACCGCAAGGCTCTTCAATACCCCATTTTAATTGGGCAGACAGTTCATAGCCAATACCCGGTATGGTAATGGGTGGTGTATCGAGATACTGCAACCAGCCATCGCTATATCCCTGGAGCGCTTCGTCGCCACACCAATAAGACATGCCTGCGAAAGCATTAAAATTTGTCGCATGCCAGGCCAGTGCATCAACATCTGCCATCGCTACACGATAGAGGTCTTCGAGTGAGTTGTCACCGTCACCGTCGAAATCAGGCATGTCCACAAATAATGAAAATCCAAATCTCATGACTTCGCCGTCTCCCAGTTCAGGCAAAGCATAGGCAGGAGAGTACAGATTCCAGCTTCCTTCATCTGCACCACCGGGATTATTGGCAGCATTAAAACTGTGAGTAGCACTCATAGATTGTTCTTCCGTCAGAGCCCATGGTCCTTCCATCGCCCAGCCGCTCACATCTCCTTCAAAATCGTCTTCGTACAGAATGACATCTGTCCTGTCGGATTGTTGTACCGCAGGTTTGGGCATAACGAGTATATTATTTTGACCGGTACTAATTTGGGTAACACTTTTATTGGCCAGGGAGTTGATATTTCTGGCAAATGAAAATGCTATAAACAGCACCATAATTGTTAAAACTTTACGTATCATTTTTATTCTCCTTTATTAATTTTATTGAAGGCACCTTTTGCATTCAATATTATTATTATTCGTATGAAGCAATCATCAAATACTTGTAACAGAGTGTTAAAAACCGAGGATCAAACTGAACTGATGCGTCTCGTTCAGGATACCGTAATTTACATAAGCGTAGTCAACTTCCACATTAAAACCTCTGGATTTCAGCTGTGCCCCGGCTCCAAGACTTAACCCGGCCGTATCATGTGCCAGATGTGTACCCATGCGTAAAAATACCAGTTCCCGCCAGGCGTATTCCAGCCCCGTATTTCCGGTGACAGTATAATCGAGGGGGTTGGTTCCATCCAACGCAAAAGTCAAGCGGTGATTTTCGCTGGGATAAAATACACTCTCGTGACCGATGATATCGTTTTTAATCCCCAATCGAAATGCCAGCGGCAAGGGAAATTTTTCTGTTGGCTTTAAAAGGGTTTGATCAGGGTTGTCGATAGGATCGACGGGCTGCTGAAGTCCTTCACCATGGAACTGGACTTCCGGACCAAAATTGGTCACTGACATCCCCAGGATCATGCCGTAGATCCCCGTATTGAAATTGGAACCGATATCAACAGCAAAAGTCTGCATGCTGGTTGTATAGATCCTCTCCCGGATATACTTAAGGGTAATCCCAATTTTAAGTCGATCCGTCATCACTCTGGCATAAGTAGCCCTCAGTGACAGGGCCATCACATTAAACTCTTCACCCGTGCCATCCGGATACCAGGCTGTGGTCACAGGCATTTTACCGGAGTCCATATAAAAAAGATGGACACCGATATAATCAACATTGGACAGTTGGCTGCCATAAGCCAGGACATTATAGGTAACACCGGCCAGGTAATTGGTTTTGGAATAGTACAGCTCAGACCCCTGGATAAATCCGGCACCAGCTGGATTATAAGGAATTGCACCGACTCCTCTGCCGGCAGCAACAAAGGCACCACCCATACCGAGGGCTCTGGCATCATTTTCTAATTTCAGCCAGTTCCCGGCTGCGGTGGCTACTTTCGTGACCGTTTCTGGAGTACTGCTCTGAGCAAATACCAAACCGGAAAAACTAACCATAATTAATATGAGATGCTTTACTTTCATAAATCCTATTTTCTCCTAACGGACAACAGCAAATTTGCCAACATGTTTTTTACCGCCGGCTTCAACAGTGTATAAATACAAGCCCGGTGCAATTTCCTGGTTATTCACAGTTCGCATATTCCACCACTCATTACTATCATATTCATTATCATGTGAAAATGAATTGACTTTCTCCCCTGTGATGGTAAAAATCGTGATCTTACACTGCTGGGGTAAATGTGTAAATCGCAGTCTTCTTTCAAATTCTGTTTCATTGAAATCCGAGTAAGCCAGATACGGATTCGGAACGACACTCACCATTTCCAATTCACTTTGCGTGACGGTATGGCTTTTACCGAGTGTGGACAAATCTGCAACCCAGGCATCGCCATCTACATACCAGCGCGCGGGCTCAATGGTGATAGAATCTCCATCCTGCCAGGGATACCAGATCTGCCAGGGATTATCATTCACATCATCCCCATTATCATCGATCCACTCCACCGGATCAACACCGGCCGAAATATTATCTGAGGCAATCCAAAGCATGCCTTCATGGGTGACCGGCGTGTCTTTTGCGTAAGGAATATTATCTGCCCATGCCGAAGCTTCCGGAACATGAAAATCAATTTTTAGATTGAAAATATGATCTTTGTGCGGCTCCGGGTTCGTGGCCGTGATAACGGTGTCAGCAGCGAGTCTCATCTCTTCATTGCGTTCCCAGGTACAATCCTTATATCCAGGTATCTGCAGAATATTAGGATAATCACAGCCGTCATCAGACAATGAGCAAATACCCTTATCAATATGCACAAGCTTAACATGTTTTCCGGTTGTTAAATTAGTGATCTTAAAAGGTAGCAAGGTCTTGAAATCGGTAGAACAGCCAGAAGAGGACACCTTGATATAGGCTGTATCGATTGTGCCTGTACTGAATTCAATTTTATATTCGTAAGGAGGGCGACGATCAAATTGAGTTGGACCTTTGTATAATAAACTGATATCCAAACGATCAACCAGTGTGGAATCAGGAGTAGATGTGAGTTCTTTCACGACAGCAATTTTATTATCAAGATTGTTGAAATCAAAAACACCATTATCAAATCGCATTCTGATGCCATTAAAAAATTCTGTCCAGTTATTTTCATAATCGAGATCATCCAGATAAGCCAAGGGAAAGGGTTCCATCAAATAATTGGGCAAGGTAATTTGGGAATTACTGCTGTCCGCCCCCGGTAGATCCATTTTTATGGCAATTTCAGCTTCAGTCAATGAGGCAATATCAATGGTCTCAACACTGACCGGATTTTGACTTTCCAAATTATCAATCTCATAGATCATCAGTGTTGGATTCTCAGTCTTATACCCTTCATAGGCATCAGCAGCAGCATCCGCCTGGATTTCTAATTTTAACAATAAATCTGAAAGATCATCTTCATTGACAATGGTATAGAAACGGGGACCATTCCCGATATTATTCCCCACAGGATTTAGAAACTCATCTGTGTTTTGCGGATCGGGGAAGGTGATATTGCTGGCATGATAACCCGGGGTGACGGTAATGAAATTAGGATCATGCGTCGTGGTCCCCATTGCCGTTTCAATGCTCTTGTACCCGTTTGGGCTGGACCAGTGATCAGGGTTGGATTTTGACCAAAGGGTATCCAGCGAAAAAGATCCGTCCCCATTATCCACAAGATCGAGTGTGTAATCTGCCTCTACACCCATATCATAGGCCGTAAGCGAATAGGTGTATTCCATGCCGTCCACAACATTGCTGTCAATGTAAGAGTGCTGAATACCCGTATCATTCCCCATGAAGCGCCAGGATTCAAGGGGATCAACACCTTTGATATCGAGGCCACGCTGATCTTCTTCTTCATCACAGGAATCACCGGTATAGATGCAATGCTCAATATCCTGCTGATAGGAGAGATCATACTGAGCCAGCGGAACCCATCCCAAATGGTTTCCATCGAGATCCAGAATTTCCTGACCCCACGTATGACCACCATCTTCGCTGCGATAGAGCTTGTATCCTTCAAAATCTCCATAGCTTGTCACGACATCCGTGGATATCTCGGCCTCGCGATCCCAGGTGATTTCAACCCGGTTATGATCTATGGTTGCAAAAACCGTTGGGATTGCAGGCGGTGTAAATCCCTGGTAATGCGAATTGTACATGATCTGACCGAATTGAGCATTTTTAACAATATCAGAATAATCGATGTTACCCTCATTGTCCTGATAGATTGCATCTCCGAAAATAATACTGAAGGAAAAAGGCACCTGCTCACCAACGGAGAGATCAAAGGGTCCGCAGCTCATGATCAGTACACAGTCCAGACCCAGGGGTGGCTCTAGGAATTCGTCTGTTTCACGTAAGCCGTCTATTGAGTCAAAATGAGGGTTAAGTTCGGTGTCAAGATCGGTGTCAGGATGTGCTGTGTGGAAAAACCAGGTCTTTTCATCGGGAGACAGATTGGTTGTGTCACCGGACATGACTTTATATTGTATTTCTTCTTTATTGCGGGCCTGGTGTACACCGGGAGAACCGGCGAATGGGCCGGAATTGGTTTCCCTGCTGGAAACGCCCGGGCGGTTATACCAATCGAACCAGTGCCAGTCGGTCATTTTCAGGGGTTCGCCTGGGAATATATCAATAATTCCATCAAGATTTAAATCGACAGGTTCTGTTGCCAGCGGTGTATCCAAAAGCTGCACACCAACCACTCCGAGATCAGTAGCAGAATTACTGACACCGTCATAGTCATAGATCATGGCCATACTGATCAATAATTTTTCATTATTAACATAGAGCGAGTCGATATAATATTCCATAAAGTCATCATCGTTGGTGTGCACACCGGTGTTGCCGGATTGCGTTGACCAAACGGCATCTGCATCAAAATAAAAGCCCAGATAGACATTTTTATAGTCAAAACCAGCCCCACCATTCACGGTAGTACCGTCCGGGAGAACCATTGCCTCTCCGCATTTTTGGACACCATTTTCATCGAGAACCGGGTCACCATTTTCATCAGTTGCACACCAGTCACCACTTTCGTTACGAACATTTACCGTAACAAACATGACATCCTCTGCATAAGAAACACCGTAGGAATGGGCTTCTGCCATAACCTTCAGACCCAATGGATAACCGGTTTGTTCGTAGTTATCATTGGTATCAACCATGTTGCCATTTTCAGCCCAGCGGTCATCAAATTCCATATAGACGTCATTGTCTGAGACAAACCTCCCGGGAACCGTCTCCCAGCAGAGCGGATCTTGTCTTAAGCCGCTGCAGCCGGGCAGATCTTTGTTAAAATCTTCAGCCCACCAACCCGGCCAAAATGATTCATCTTCACCGGTATCCGGATTTACGCGGATAGGCCAGGTCTGTGAATAAGACGAGTGGGCTAAGAGTGGATAGGTGTCAGAAGGGCTGACCCAGGGAGTGTCTCCAAAAATATCCCCTGCATCGACGATGGTATTGTGAGTGTTTTCACGCGCCTTCGTGCTTGGCATCCATTCCGTATTGGTGCTGGGGCTCCAACGGGTAAACCAGGATTCGGTGGTTGTAGCTCCATAATATTCGTAATTATCATCCTCTGTCCATTCTTCGAGGTCTTCACCATAGTCAAAGGCGTCATACGCATCTGTCCGACGATCTAACTTTGGCCTCAGTGCCCATGGGTAGATAAGTCCGATTCTGGCATTGGAGTGGTTTGGGTCAATTGAATTCACATCTGTATAGTCAACTGCGATATAAATTTTTTCATCGAATTCATCGACTACATATTGATGCCCTGCAACAAGATCAGTATAATTATCAACCGAGGTACCCACTATGCCGTCATCTTCCTCGGCTTCAAAAAGAATCCCCACAAAATTCGTTTTCCCATCTTCGACCCATGCCTGATAAGCATCTGAAGAGCCCCAAACCTGAATTTCACCGGTCTCACCCGAAAAATGTTCTCCACTAGGTTCCCAGGTAAATTCTGATGAATATTTTTGTCCCGGCACACCTGCTAAAAAACCTACATTGGGCAGATAGTTGTAATCACCCCAATAACCATTCGGTGTAGCTTCCCAATCCACACAATTACCATAATTTGAAACCACATTGTTGATCTTCCCCTTTAGCAGATAGCCATGGGCCCTGTCGTTCATGGGGTTTGTGGGGAAGGCGTGATCACCCACTTTTTCCAGGCCGTTCGGAGCTGGCGCTGATTCCCCACCGCCCTCATCTGATCGAAGGGGTTCTTCTGCAAAAAGCAATAGACTAAACAGGACCAGAAGACTAAATAATTTTCGTATTTTCATGAGCTGCTGCTATTCCTTATTAATTAAAATCAATCTTTACAAAGAAATTTATTTCTCTCGGAGAACTGTAATACCAGGGCTGGTCGTAATACGAACCAGATTTATCGTGATTTGCATCTGCCAAACCAACACCGTCAGTGTAATAATTACCCGGGTCATTAGGTGTCCCTGTTAAAGGCCAGATATCGACAGCATTTTTTTGGTCAAACAGATTAAAGACATTTAACCCAAATGTGACCTTGTAATCATCCAATGAAATGTATTTTGAAAAAGAGAGATTAACATTTTTGTAATCCGGAGCACGTTTGGTGTATTTATTCGCAACATCAGCTTCCGGCGTGTCACCATTAAACTTCATAGGGGTATAGGGTGCACCCGACTGGTAGAAAGCTGTCAACCCACCCAAAATGCCAAATGGGAACAAGGGTGAATACAATGAGAGTGTGGCATCATGACTCCGGTCATAGGGCATCAAAAATGAAACAGAGGGCGCATCCACTTCGACATTACCCAGAGCCGCCCAGTCATATTCACTGTTGGCTTTAGCAACTGAATAAGTGTATTGGATTGCTGTGATTAGAAGCTGACCTTTGTTCCGGAGAGAGAAGTCCACTCCCTTTGCACTACCATAATCTCCATTAGAGAAGACCGAATACTGATAAACTCCACTGCGGGATATTTTAGAGGTAACGAGACCACTCATATCTTTTACCCATGCTCCTAAAGTAAAAGCCCAGGATCGACTCACCTGTATGTTAAAGGCAAATTCATAAGATTGAGTCTTGGAGGCGTTCATCGTAGCATTCCCGAGGACTCCATCGCTATTTTCAAATAATTGCTGAGGGTCATCGAGACGATTGGTGTTTAGATAGACGTTTTGATAGACTGGAGTCTGATAATAGATACCATAATTGAAAGTGAAAGTTGCTTTATCGGTGATCACATGGCTGAAACCGAGCCTGGGGCTGTATTTATAAAACCACTTGGCATCGACGAACATCACCTTCTGCTGCGGGAAACCAGGCTGGCTCGAATAGGGTTCATCATAATTCCAAATACCATCATTTTCACCCGGGTCGTCGTCTGACGTACCGGTAATTCCATCAGGACCGGCCAGTGTATTAGGTTCACCATCCGCACCAATATCGCCAAAGTAAGTCGGTGCAGTTGGGGTGGCATTACCATTTGCGTCTCCCCAGACTTTGGTTCTGTAGTTCACAGCATCCATGCGAATTCCCGCATGGATCACCATCCAGGGAACTTCGAAAGTATTCTCAATATAGGCGGACAACTCTTGCGGTTCTCTAAAATCATCCCATTTGCCGTTTTTATTCGCATCATCAAATTTTTCACCGGGGTCCCATTGTCCGTTCCCTTCACCGGGATCGGCGGCGATATAATCGGGGTCGGTTGGCCCAAGCCCATCAGGGCCGGTATCGTTCCAAGATTCTGCGAAACTTTGTGTAAAGGCGGAAGCTCCCAACCAGGGTTCTTTGACCTCGTCAAAATTGAGTTTGTGAAACTTATAGTCAATACCTGTTCTCAAACGCCATTCATTGGTGACCTGATTAGTAAGGTCTACTCTCAACTCAGTTGTGACAGCCCTCGACTTGCCATAAAAGCGGTCATTCCCTCCAAAAGCCCGGTTCTCAGTCCACGATTCTCCTCCTCTGATTGACGGGAAAAAATAATACGGATCTTCCTCAAGTCCGGTATAGCGCGGGGCAAATCCACCCCCGGTCAGCCATCTCCAGTAAGGATCAAGATTTAATTGATTTTGCAGACCGGTATAATCATAAAAATTTTCATAACTTTCATACATTTCAGGAAGCAGCCAATAACTCCCATCCCTGTAATTACATTTTTCCGCAAGTTCAGGACCGTCCCATTTACCATTTCCATTGAGATCGTATTTGGGATTACCATCTCCATCCAGTGTATCGAAGACGTCAATTCCCTCATCATAGATACCATTGCCGTTGACATCCTTGAATTTTTCGGCGATCTCCCAGTTGTAATTGCCGGGAGTCTGTCCCTTATACCAGCCGCTGCGGTCGTCTTTCATCGTGTAAATCATCGTATCACCACTCTCCGAGAGTAAATAGGGTACTATATCAGGATTATGAATATCGGAGATATTAGAGCCTTGACCAGCGGGATTGCGCCATTCAAACCAGTCAGGATAACCGTCTCCGTCACTATCTTCCCAGCGAACTCCCTGGAACTGGTCCTGTGTAAAGCGGGCACCCCGAATAGTATAAAATAATTTGCTGGTCGGCTGGTGATTTATTTCAAAAGTGACACGCTTCGTATCTCTGAACAGTTCATTTTGTCCTTTATCCCAGTATAAAAAAGTCGGATTAAAAGTCTTACGATGGTTTGCAACCACCCAATAGGTTGTGTTGAACCTAAGTTTACTCGAATATTTGTAGGATAATTTCCCGAAAACATCCCAGGTTTTATTGAATCCGAAACCCCTGTATCCGGCAATTTCATCCCAGGGCTGCACTAAGTTATTGCGATTCTCATTGATGATTCCCTGGCTGTCACCACCATATTCGAGAAAGGGAAATCCATCCTGCTTTTTATAGGTGATATCATCAAATTTATAAACCTGATAATTCCCACTTTGGGTCGATTGACCGGACAGCCAATAATGCCATTTTGAAGTCCCGGGGACAAGACCACCAAAACCAAGATTATAATCATTGTAATCTCGGAGTTCATCAAATCTTGATCCCATTGCTTTTCCTACGAGACTGGTCTCATATTTAAATTGATAGGAGAACTCATCACCCCCCGAATTCGTGTGCCAGTTGGATACAGCAGACATGGCATCGCCGTATTCAGAATTAAATCCACCGGGTTGCCAGTCAAATTCTTTGATGGCAAACAAGTTCAGACGAGTTCCGCTGCCGATGCCCCCGAAAATTGGGTTACGAATATAGAGTCCGTCGATCATATAAGCAATTTCGCCAGAGCGCCCGCCACGCACGTGTATTTCTTCCAAGCCCCGCTCTTCGTTGTCAGGAATCCCCTGTGTTCGGCTTTCAACTTTTACAACACCGGATTGCAGCGAAAAAAGTTCATTAATATCTCTAATAGGGAGCGATTTTATCGCTTCCTTACCCATGGTTACTTGCTTTGAGGTAGTACCTTTTTCGACCATTTCCTTCTCTGCCTTGACATCGATGGCATCCACCTCCAGAGCAGATACAGACAAGCTCTTATTCAGCCAGACGGTATCATCCATTTTAACGACGACATTGGTTACATTTATATTTTGGTAACCGATCATGGAGATGGTGACATCATAAGTACCAACTGGAACATTCAATATGAGATAATTGCCATCTGCATCAGCAATATTGCCAATGCCGAGTTCGGCAATAAAGATCTGTGCACCCGGCAGCGGATTATTCTTGAAATCCGTAATTTTTCCACGAATGGTCCCATCGGTACCGGCAAAGATCAGCCCTATCATGCAAATTGTAAGTAAAGATTTGGTAAGTCTCATTGATAAATACACCTTATACATTCTATTATCTGTTGGGTAACACAACTCTGTGGAAACCTGCTGTCCGATGGACTTCATAGGGGTCATTTCCCAGACCCGGCTGATCATCTAAAGTATTCAAGTTAACGGGTGTGGCCGGGTTCAGCCAATTTCTTTGTAAATTTCGACTGGCAACCTGTCTGAAATCCACCATTTCAATTATTGAATAGTCAAATTCATCGATTCCGGTCCAGCCAACTCTCAAGGCATCTTTGGTGATCCCGAGACCATTAACCAGCCAGATATCCTCGTCCTCAGTATATTCGATCCCGTTGCCAATCATTGTTATCACCGTCTTGCGATTGACTTTGAAGCAATCGTAAAATGTCGTGTCGGCAGGAGCACAATCCGCAACATTGAGAACGACAGCACCATCAGCATAACAGACGATCTCACCATTGGCATCGCTATAGCCTAGTACTTTTTTAGCCGGAACCACAACGGAATCGGCATCAACCGAGATCAGACGATGAACATTGTAAACGGCAATACCAGTCGTGACAGTTGTATCGGTTTCGACTCGTTCACCGTCCCTGAACAAACCACCGGGCGTATAGAACTGGACCTGATCAACGGCAAAGTCTTCAAACCAGAAGCCATCGTCCCGCTCATCAGGTGCAAAATAATAACCTTCAGGATAGAAGTAACTGGGGTGAACCAATTCATAAATATTACCCTCTTCTTTATAAATGTGATAATCATATTCCCGTACGTCAACATTATTCGCCTGATCGAGATAGCCGAATTCTGTCTTTGTAACATAATGACTACCACTCGCATATTGTTGATTAGCAGTATCGATGATTTGATTTGTGGTTAAGACAACCAGGGAGTCAACATCATTAACCAGTCGGGTCTTACTGTCAGAATACTCAATTTCCTGAATGATATCCGTGAAGGTTTCACCCTGATAGGTGATCACGGAATCGCCGGGCGCTAAATCAATCAGAATTCTAGGATCACTATAATTGGGTTCATTATCATAATAATTATCGTAGGATACCAATAAACGATTGGGCATTAATCCAATTATATATAACTCGCCCGGGTCAGGTGATCCATTCGAGTTAAGATCGGTGAATTGTTCCGGGCCATCCCACATCCCATTTCCCTCATCGATGAAGGGTTCCCCTTCATCATAGTTTCCATTCCCGTTTTGATCTGTGAAGGTCTCTGCTGTATCTCTGAAACCATTGCAGTTTCTGTCTTCGAAAGGTTCACTCAAATCCCAACTGCCATTCCCGTTTGTATCATAATAAATCTCTTCTCTGTCCCAGAGACCATTCCCCAAATCATCTGTGTCGAGGATAAAAATATCCCCTGCGGCTGAATTGAAAACACCGTCGCCATCCACATCCGTAAAATTTTCTTGATCATCCCATACGCCATTATCATTACAATCTTCATTTAGGCGAAACATCAAGGAATCAGGATTAATTATTTTACGGTTAAAATGAAATGTGACATCAAACTGAAATTGATCATTATTCAGGTAGGATTGTTCCTGACTGACCCATTCGGTGGTGTCAATGAACATCGCCCCGTCACCCACGAGAGTATCAATCACTGATCTGTAGTTGAAGTAATCCAGTGTATCGGTGTAAACGATATTGGAATCTCCTACAATCCAGCTGGATGGCGTCGGCTTGTAACGCTGAAACTCCGGATTGGCGGAAACATCCCAAAACATAGAGTTAATATTTTTAAATTGTGAAGATTTTAGAGTCACGGAATCGATGCGTGTCGTGTCCGGTCTTTCATAGATCAGATCCCTGTGAGTCCAATCCTCCGAATTATTTTGCGTATCAATCTGCAATAAAAAATCAGGGAAAGTTCGGAAGTTCATAGTGTCGGCGGAAGGATCAAAATTCCCCAATCTCAAGGTATTATAATCGTAGTGATGGAATTTCACATTAATTTCATTTTCAAAATTATAAAAATAATCGACTGAAGAACCGACCTTTCCATTCCCTACAGAGGATTCTGAAGTAGTATCCACCAAACCATTGACATTTGCAGTGCTGGATTTTTCACAGCTGAAAAACATGATAGCTATGCTTAATCCAAGTGAAAAAGTTAGAAATTTCCTCATCAAAACTGCTGCCTTTCGTTACTGTTGATCAGTTTATTGAAATCTGAAGTCAGGGATATCTTAATCCGAAATAGTTATATCTGACACTCAAAATAATTGATTCAATTTTTGTGATACTTTACACTAATAAAGTCGTCAAAAATACTGCATTTTAAACGTATTATTCAACCAAAAATCCCTCCCTGAACATATTGTAAAATATTCCGTACTCCATAAAACCCCTCGCAATAATCCATTCATTTGTATTTTGAAATGACTTGCTGCTAAAGGTGGGGAATATCCGGGAGAGCAATTAATTTCACCAAAACCTAAAAATATCTTTTCAACGGTCTGGGATAATATAGATATATTTTGTTTTTTAAGCCAATAAATTATTATTTATCCAATTATTTTTGATATTATGTCGATATATTTTACATTATTCCAAATAATAATGATTATCAGTGCACTATTATTTATACTTGCGCGGAGAGCTTAA
>CAZIYQ010000060.1:0-11876 GCA_964543505.1 uncultured bacterium
CTGGGGAAATCCGCTGAAGGATTAGCAAAACATTGGAGACTATCCGGGTTTATAATTTTGCTACTGTTGGTATTTTTCACTTACCGGGCATCAAAAATAACAATGGATTATAATTATTTAAACATGGAACCAGTCGGCCTTGAATCGATCAGACTGCAGGACAATCTGATAGATACATTTGATTTGTCCACGGATTTCGCACTTTTAACAGCGGGAGACCTTACCGAAGTTCGCGACCTTAGCGAAAAATCGAGAGAGATATCTACCGCCGGATGGGTTGAGAGTATTACCGATTATCTACCGGATCCTACTGCGAAATCAAAATATTTTCATTTTGTTAGGGAGTTGCGCCGTCATTTAAATGCCGCCGAGATTAAGACCAAGCTCAGTCAGGAGGATTCAGAAATCTTCATCAATGAACTGGAACGACTCGAATACAACATCATCGAATTGCAAGACTTGGCCTATATTGGTGGTCAGGATAAGGTTTATGCGAAAGCCAGGAGACTTGTGGGGGAGGTGGATGATACGGTCACCGTTGGGCGATTGATGCATTTGGTGGACACGGCGACGGACCATACCGTTCTCTATAAACTCACTGATTTCAGCCGGGAGTTTGCCAAGGTATTTAAAACCGATTTGCTGCAGATGGCCAACACAGAACCTCTCAGAGCGGATTTACTACCGAGAGAGATTCGAGATCGATTTATAGGTAAGAGCGGTGATATATACCTCATCTCAGTCTATCCGAAACAGAATGTTTGGAAGGACACTAACTTTCTGAAAAAATTCGCATCCGATTGTGAAGGCATATCTCCAAAGGCGACGGGATTTCCCCCTATTTTTGTTGAGCTGTTGAACATCATTGCCCAAGATGGGAAAAAGTCTACGCTGTTAGCTGTTGTGGCCGTATTTTTACTGTTGTTCATCGATTTCCGCAATCTGAAATATGCGTTGGTGGGGTTAGTCCCACTTTTTTTTGGAGCCATTTGGATGGTTGGAATTATGCAGCTTGCCGGGCTGCAGTTTACCATGGTGAACGTCATGGCCATCCCGTTGATCATCGGCATCGGCATCGATGACGGTGTACACCTCCTGCACCGTTACCGAATCGAGCAAGATCTTAAGACGGTCTTCCGGACGACGGGCAAAGCTGTTCTGCTGACTTCTCTTACCACCATGATGGGATTCGGTTCATTGTGGTTTGCTACTTACCGTGGACTTGGCAGTATGGGTATTGCACTTTTTATAGGTGTTGGTTCTTGTTTTCTGGCTTCTGTGCTCATAATTCCTGTTATCCTCGGGATACAGAAAAAAAGCACTGATTGAGGATATCAGCATTCAGCCGAACGAACCGTAATCACATTGGGAAGGGCCTGAAACAAGACGAATGCTGAAAACCGTTAATCCCAGTCCCTAAGCGATAAGACTCCATTTATTCCTGCCGCAATATCCAATTTACCAAATAACAGCCGGTAAACAGGCCTCATTTCTGTGATGATAAACCTGCAGCCTGCGAATCCTGTTGAAAAATCCCTCTTTTGAAAGCTAAATTTTCCGTCTAAAAAAACAACGGATTAAACATATTGAACTCTGAAAAAAATCTACAAAAAGAAACTCTCATCGAGGTCACAGGATTAAAAAAGTACTTCCCCATTCGTCGGGGATTTTTTTCCCAAATACAAGGTCATGTCAAAGCGGTGGATGGTGTTTCCTTCAAACTCTATAAGGGAGAAACCCTCGGTCTCGTAGGCGAATCCGGCTGTGGCAAGACTACAACGGGCCGCATGATCTTGCAGTTGCTCCAGCCAACAGCAGGCTCCGTGAAGTTTGCAGGCCGTGAACTGGTAGGGTTATCCACCCGGGAATTGCGGCCTCTGCGCAAAGAGATGCAGATCATCTTCCAGGATCCCTACAGTTCTTTAAATCCACGCATGACCGTAGAAAATATGCTGGCTGAGGCTTTGCGGGTTCATCACATCGTACCCAAAAAGGAGATAACCTCGGAGATTTACAGACTGCTGGACATTGTGGGTTTGCCTCGGCTGCATGCCAAGCGCTATCCCCATGAGTTTTCCGGAGGTCAGCGTCAACGTATCGGTATTGCCAGAGCTTTATCGGTACGCCCTAAGCTGATCATACTGGACGAGCCGGTTTCTGCTCTGGATGTTTCCATCCAGGCGCAAATCATCAACCTACTCAAGGAACTGCAGAAATCCTTCGGACTGACCTATCTTTTCATTGCTCACGATCTGTCAGTGGTTGAGTATATTTCTGACCGTGTGGCGGTGATGTATCTCGGGAAAATCGCAGAAATAGCGGATGCTGATGAGTTGTATCACACAACCCTTCATCCCTACTCAAATGCTTTGCTCTCATCAGTTCCGGTAGCTGACCCGGACAACAAATCTCAACGGATCATACTCACGGGTGATGTGCCCAGTCCGGCAAATCCACCTGCGGGCTGCAGCTTCCATCCGCGCTGCCCGTTGGCCAATTCAAATGGAAATTTCATCGAACAATGTCGCCTTGAACAACCAAGTCTCGATGAAAAATCAAAAGATCATTATACTGCCTGTCACCAAGTCTGAATGAATAAAAGTTTTAAAAAAGTTGCCTTTCACACACTCGGCTGTAAATTGAATTATGCCGAGACCTCAACCATTGCCCGGGATTTTCGCGAGCAAAATTATCGGATCGTTGACTTTTCCGATTCCGCTGATGTTTATGTTCTCAATACCTGCACCGTCACCAGTAATGCCGAACGCAAATGCCGCAAACTCATTCGTCAGGTTCAAAAGCGTAACCCTGGAGCTTATATTGCTGTGGTTGGGTGTTATGCCGAACTGCGGTCAGAGCAGATTGAGGCGATTCCCGGTGTGAATCTTATCCTTGGATCAGCGGAAAAATTTGATATCCTCAAGCATCTGAATGAAAATCCCATGAATGGCGTACCTGTAATCGTGAGTTCCTCGGGAGAAGAGAAAATTGAATACCACGCCTCCTGGTCAACGGAGACCCGCACACGTTCCTTTCTCAAAATCCAAGATGGCTGTGATTACAATTGCAGCTACTGTACGATTCCCCTGGCTCGCGGCCGGAGCAGGAGCGGGTCGATAGCAGAAATTGTCGCTGCGGCACATGAAATTGCCGAGCAGGGCGTGAAAGAAATTGTGCTCACGGGCGTTAATATCGGAGATTTTGGCAGGAACCGCGGAGAGACATTGCCGGGTCTGCTCCAACAGCTCGAGAATGTGGAAAAGCTTGAGCGTCTCAGGATTTCGTCGATTGAGCCCAACCTGCTGAATGATGAGATTCTCGAGTTCATGACGGCTTCAACAAAATACTGTCCTCATTTTCATTTGCCGCTCCAATCGGGTTCCAACAAAATTCTGAAACTTATGAAACGGCGCTATTCAAGAGAAGTTTATGCTGAACGTGTTCAGGCCATCCGCCAGGGATATCCCAAAGCCTGCATTGCAGCTGATGTGATCGTCGGATTCCCCGGAGAGACCAGAGCAGATTTTGAGGATACTTACAATTTTATCCGCAATCTGGATATTTCTTATTTGCATGTATTCAGTTATTCTGAGCGTCCGATGACCGCCGCTCTTGCGTTACCCGGTGTTGTAAATGCATCAGAGCGTGCCTGGCGCAGTAGTGAACTGCGCACCCTTTCGAATTTGAAAAAACTGGCTTTTTACAGGGGAGCTATTGGTGATAATAAAAAAGTTCTGTTCGAGAAATGCCGGAATGGGGTTCTCGATGGCTTCAGTGACAATTATATCAAAGTAAGAGTACCGGGTACTCCTCATCAGTGCAATACGGTTGCAGATGTAAAACTATTGCAATGGGAAGATGATACTTTAACAGGAGAATTGATCCGGTGATCAAGTCACCCTTCATTGGAATTGCCGGAAATATTGGTGTCGGCAAAACCACCTTTACAAAAACCGTTGCCGAACATTTTGGGTGGCAGACTTTTTTTGAATCCGTTGTGGACAATCCCTATCTCAGTGATTTTTACGGAGACATGGGTCGCTGGAGTTTCAATTTACAGATTTATTTTTTGCAGCACCGCTTCAGGACCCACATGGACATGGAAAAAGCAGAGGGAGGTGTAATCCAGGATCGCACGATCTATGAAGACGTCGAAATCTTCGCCCGAAATTTAAGCGAAATGGGATTGATGTCGAAGAGGGATTGGGCCACATATCGCAACCTGTTCTTGAATATGACCTCTTTTTTACGCAAACCGGATTTGATCATTTTTTTGAGGGCCAGTATCGATACACTGATCATCCGCATCAAAAAAAGAAGTCGTGACTTTGAAAAAGATATTGATCCGGAATATCTCTATCGCTTAAGTATTCTTTATGAGCAATGGATGAAAAGAGTAGATGATATTCCCGTTCTCATCCTGGAAACAGACGATTTTGACATCTTTCATGATGAGAAAAAATTATTGGAGATTTACTCTGAAATTGAAAAGAATCTTTCCTGATGGGCAAATTACGCACAAAAAATATCGCTGTTTTTGCCTCGGGTAATGGCTCTAATTTCAGAGCGATTCACAGCGCTGTCAGCGAGGAGAAGATTCCCGGAAAGATCGTTTTGCTGGTGAGTAACAATCCCAAGTGCGGTGCAGCGGCCTACGCCGGGGAAAATAATATTCAAACTGAGATCATCAACTCCAGGCTTTATCAAGATGAAAACCAATTGGTGCTGGCTTATCTTCGGGTACTGACAGCAAGATTAACAGATCTCATTGTTCTTGCCGGCTTCATGAAAAAGATCCCTTCAGAAGTGGTACGCAGTTACAAAAAAAGAATATTGAATATTCACCCTGCCCTTTTACCCCTGTTTGGGGGCCAGGGATTTTATGGGAAGCGAGTACATGAAGCAGTGATTGCCTCGGGTAGCGGAAATTCAGGGGCTACGGTACATTTTGTGGATGAACGCTATGACCACGGTCCCATTCTCGTGCAGGCAACGGTGCCTGTGCTGGTAAATGATGACGCTGAAGCACTGGCAGCGAGGGTGCTTCGGGTGGAACACCGCTTGTACCCGGAAGCCGTGAAAGCATTTTGCGAAGACCGAATCTATTGGAAAAATGACAATCCTCTTATCAGGGAATAACGCGTGATTAAAACAGCCTTATTGAGCGTATGGTATAAAGACGGACTGGTAGAACTCGCCAGTTTCCTGTCCAAAAATGGTGTGGAACTGATCTCTACCGGCGGCACGGCAAAGATTCTTGAAGAAGCCGGACTTGAGGTAACACCTGTTGAAAAAATTACTGGTACGGGTGCTGTAATGGACGGCCGGGTGAAGACACTTGATCCTCGCATTTTTGGGGGAATTCTGGCTGACAGAGAAAATCCACAGCACCTGCAGGAGTTGGCGGAGTTGGGTGGCGTGCCGATTGATTTGGTTGTGGTTAATTTTTACCCCTTCGGGAGCGAGGCCGTCGAAAAAGGACTGAGTCTTCGGGATGCAGTCCGGTTTATCGATATCGGTGGTCCCTCGATGTTACGGGCTGCGGCTAAAAATCACCACTCTGTGACAGCCCTCTGTCACCCCTCACTCTACCCTGATTTCATCCAGCAATTCACGCAGAACAACGGTGAAATTCCATTGGAATTTCGTCGTCAATATGCTGCAAAAATTTTCGAAACAACGACGGACTACGATGCTGCTATCAGCAAATATTTCAAAGGTGGTCAGGGAAAGGCGGAACCGGAATTGAATCTCCGTTTTGTCCGTTCCTCTGAATTGCGCTATGGAGAGAATCCTCATCAAAAAGCAGCTTTTTATATGCCGCCGGGGGAAGACCTGCCCTGGGAACAGCATCAGGGGAAAGCACTCTCTTATAATAATTATTCAGACATGGAATCTGCCATCAATATAGCAAATGAGTTCGAGGAAACGGCCTGCTGTATTGTGAAACACGCAAATCCCTGTGGTTTTGGATTCGGGGACACAGCTGTCCAGGCTTATCAAAAAGCGGTGACCACAGACCCGGTCAGTTACTTCGGGGGCATCGTGGGGTTTAATCGGCAAGTTGATGCTGTAACCGCAACTGAGCTGGTCAAATCCTTTTTGGAGTGTATTGCCGCCCCTGGATACACGGAGGAAGCTTTGGCCATTTTCCGCAAGAAAAAGAATTTGCGAATTGTCTCGGTTGCAAGCGGAAAGATATCGGGAGACATTAGTTTTAAATCAGTTGCCGGAGGCCTGCTGTATCAGCAGAAAGATGCGGCGCAGGGGGAATTGGATAAGCTAAATCTCGTGACCAAAAGGGAACCCTCCCGGGCTGAAATGGCAGCCCTCCGTCTTGGTTGGAAGTTGGTCCGTTTCGTCAAATCCAATGCCATCGTCTTCGCCAATGAGACCCAACTGTTGGGAGTCGGCGCAGGACAAATGTCCCGGGTTGATTCGGTTCTTTTGGCAATGCGCAAAGCTCATTCGGCAGGATTAAAACTCGCAGGTGCGGCAATGGCATCCGATGCCTTTTTCCCATTCCCGGACGGAATCGAAGTGGCCGCCAAATCAGGCATAACGGCTGTGATCCAGCCCGGCGGATCCATCAGGGATGGCGAAGTCATCAATAAAGCCGATGAGTTGGGTCTCGCCATGGTCTTTACAAATGTTCGACACTTTTATCATTAAGGGTTAGAAAAATGGGAAAATTTTCTTCAATCTCAAATTTGGTCTCTGGCGATATTGCCATTGATCTGGGTACTGCCAACACCCTCATCTGGGTGAAAGGTCAGGGAATTGTCATCAATGAGCCATCGGTGATCTCACAGAGTGTTATCGATGAGAAAGTCATCGCCGTCGGCAAAGAAGCCAGCGCCATGGTGGGGAAAACCCACAAAGACATCCGCACCATTAGACCCCTGAAAGATGGGGTCATTGCAGACTTCAAGGCTACCGATGCCATGATCCAGGGTTTTATCCGGAAGATGCACATCAGCAGGATCGCACGCCCCCGCATCGTTATTTGTATTCCCTCGGGAGTAACCGATGTAGAGCGACGTGCCGTTCGGGAATCTGCCGAGCGTGCCAATGCCAGTGAGGTTCATCTCATCGAGGAACCCATGGCGGCTGCTATCGGCATCGGAATTGATATCAGCGAACCCAAAGGCAATATGATCGTGGATATTGGCGGCGGCACAACAGAAATTGCCGTGATCTCTCTGAATGGTATCGTTGAAATCGAGGCCATCCGTATCGCAGGCGACGAACAGGACTCTGCCATCATCAGTTGGTTTAAAAATGAACACAAGCTTGAAATCGGGCAAAAAACGGCCGAAGCCATCAAATGCAATGTCGGTTCTGCCGTGCGGGGGAACAGTACAAAAATTCATGTTAAAGGTCGGCATCTCGTATCCGGAATTCCCAAGACCATAGAGGTGAGTTCCGATGAAATAAGACAGTCTCTCGCAGACACAATTTTCCAAATCCAGTCCGCTATTAAGCGTGCACTGGAACGCACACCGCCGGAACTATCCGCAGACATCATCGAATACGGGATTATCCTAACCGGCGGAGGTTCTATGTTACGAGGCCTCGACCAGCACGTCAGAAATAAAACCGGATTGCCGGTACATGTTGCAGAAAATGCGCTGTTTTCTGTCGTTAAAGGGACAGGTCTGGTTCTCGAAAATTTGAAAAAATACCGCGAAATATTGAAATAGAATGTCGTTGATCCGGCTGGTATATCTCTACAGAGAAATCCTGGTGCTGGTTGTTACCACGATTGCATCTCTATTTATCTTTTTCACCAACACTGCCCCTGAAGTTCGAGCTGTTCAGGCTGATCTGGCAGGCATCACCAAAGTGATCTTTGCACCCCAGCGCTGGTACCAGAATATTCTCTCTGTCAGGGAAGAAAACACGACACTGCAGGAGACTGTTGTGCAGTTGACCCTGTTGAATGCTAAATTGATGCAGTATCGCACCGAAAATGAAAAGTTAAGGGAGATGCTAAAATTTCTCCCGGAATCCAGACTGGAACTGCAGCCTGCCCGCATCATCAATCAAAATCTGCTTGCCTCTGTGAATACCCTCACGATCGATGTTGGTAAAAACGCGGGAGTTGTAAAGGATGAAGGTGTGATGGATGTCCATGGCATTATCGGTAAAGTCATCAGTGTTGGAGAGAATGCTTCAGAGGTACAGCTAATCACCGATAAAAACTTCAAGATTTCTGTCAGAGTTGGCAAATCCCGTGAGTTGGGTATTCTCTCCTTCGACCAGGGATCAATGGGAAAGATCGATGGCATCCGCAAGACATTAGCCTTAGAGGCCGGGTCAATAATTTATACTTCAGGGATCTCCAGCATTTACCCTGCTGATATCCCGGTTGCCCGAATCATCTCTACACGACAGGATGAGAATAAAGCCTTTCAGGATATCATCGTGGAATTGCTGGCGGATATCCATAATTTTGACTTTGTCCTTGTCATTAAAAAGTGAGTCAGAATTGCTGCTGAAACCAACTTCCAGGCTACGCACTTACCAGCTGTTCAATGAGACCGCCTCAATGATGCTCTGCCTGATTAGGTGGAGGGAGTCATGATCATTGTCAGATACTTTGTGGCATTTTTGGTTCTCTTTATAATCCAATCCCTGCTGCCGGGATTTTACCTGGGTGCCTACAGTTATAAACCTGATTTATTTTTGGTTTATCTGACCTATATTGCCATTCACCACGATCGTTTGACGGGCACACTGGCGGGATTCGCTATTGGATTGATCATGGATTTCACGACGCAAGCTGCCCTGCTTGGAATTTATGCTTTTGTCAAATCCATATCCGGTTATACCATTGGTACCTTCCACCAATACAAAACCATCTGGTCGAAACCGATTAAGCTGGCCGTCCTTTTCCTCTGCTATTTGATCCATTTTTCAATTTTTTATTATGTTATTTTGAACGGAACCAATGCCTCAATAAGCACGGGTCTGCAATTGATTTTTTTCCACTCTTTGCTGACCTTGGTGCTGGTAATGGTGGCTGATAAATTTTTGTTAGATTTTTATATCAGTAAAAGTTGACAATTTATAAACAAGAAATCCGCAACAAATCAACTCTGTTAATTGCTTTTGCAGGGTTGTTACTGGGGCTGTTAGGTTATCGCTTTTTTAATTTACAAGTTATCGATTACAACAAGTATTGGAGCAAAGCCCAATCAAATGCGGTGCGCCAGATCAGCATTCCCGCCCAGCGCGGCATCATATATGACCGCAATGGTGTCTCCCTGGTAGATAATTCACCAATTTATGACATGAAAGTAATTCCGGTGGATGTGACGGATGCTTTCAATTATTCACTCCTTTCAGATGTCACAGGAATCCCGGAAGAAGAATTGCGTAAGAAAATCGCGTCGGGGGGGAAAGGGATATCCCGCTTCAGGCCGTATTTGATCCAGCGTCATATTGGTTTTGAGATGATGGCCAAACTGGAAGAATATAAACTCGAGCTGCCGGGGCTCGTTTTCTCTCAATTACCGGCGCGGGTCTATCCGGATTCCTGTAACTTGACCCATACTCTCGGTTACTTGCGCAATATTACCGAAGAGATCATTCAACATTCCGACACAACCCTAAACTACAGACCAGATGACATCTACGGTGCGGCAGGTTTAGAGATGAGTTACGAGGCTTCCCTGCGCGGTTCGGATGGTGTGGAGTTTCACACCGTCGATATTTTGGGCAGAGACCTTGGGGTCCTGCAGCAGGAAAATGATTATCCTGCAATCCCGGGAAATCGTCTGGACCTCTGTATCGATGCGAGGCTGCAGCTGAAAGGGGAACGTTTACTGGCAGGCCGCCGAGGGGCAATGATTGCCATGGATCCGGTCAATGGAGATGTTTTGGCATTTGTGAGTTCACCGGACTATGATCTGAGTTCATTTGTGGGACCAATTCCTTTTGATCTGTGGAATAATTGGAATACAAATCCGGACAAACCATTGCTGAATCGCGTGATCAATGGGACATATCCGCCCGGATCAGTGATGAAATTGGTGGCGGTAGCTGCAGCACTGGAAAATAACTCCGTCAGTCCGGATTGGACCGTTACCTGTACGGGCTCCTACGTTTTTGGCAACCGAACCTATCATTGCTGGAATCAAGCCGGGCATGGCAGTGTCAATCTGAAATCTGCTATTAAATATTCCTGCAATGTTTATTTTTATCACCTGATCCAGCAGATGTCCCTTGAGCA
The DNA here is from genome assembly GCA_964543505.1 of uncultured bacterium. Lineage (GTDB taxonomy): Bacteria > Fidelibacterota > Marinisomatia > SCGC-AAA003-L08 > JACNLC01 > JAADGM01. The sequence goes on from CAZIYQ010000060.1 coordinate 10,238, forward strand.
GTGGGCGAACATGGCCAAGGCATTAGGTTTTGGTTCAAAAACAGGTATTGATCTACCCTATGAATCGATAGGGGTTGTTCCAACAAAAGCTTATATGAATAAAAAATACACCAGTCGGGGGTGGGCTAAAGGGAATCTCTTGAGTTTCGTCATCGGTCAGGGGGATGTTCTGGCAACAACCGTTCAGGTAGTTCAAATGATCAACCTCATCGCAACCAGTGGATCCACCTGCAAACCGCATCTATCCAAAGATATCATGCCGACACCTTTTCACCTCGATCTTAAACCGAAAACATGGAGTTTTCTCCAGCAGGCAATATGGGAAGTAGTGAACGGTGAACATGGGACTGGCAAATCTTCACTAATTCCCGGACCGGCTGTCATCAGGGGGAAGACCGGCACGTCTGAAAATCCCCATGGCGAACCCCATTCGTGGTATGCCGGATATGCCACTTTGCCAAATGGTCACCTCATGAGCATTGCTGTTGTCGTTGAGAACGCCGGGAAAGGATCCCACGTTGCAGCACCCATCGCGAAACAAATGTTTCAGTCATTTTCTGATTTGTACTCCGCGGAGGAGCGAAGATGAACAAATTAATGGTATCGTCCAATAATTTGCGTTTCCAGGCAAAACTGATTTTTCCTGTTGTCGTTTTATTAGTCCTGGGTTTGTTGATCCTGAAAAGTACCAGTAACCAGGTACCCTTTTTCAGTTCGACCCTATACCGACAGATGGTCTGGATCGGGCTGGGGGGAGTTGCTTTTGTTCTGATCCAGTATTTCAGGGTTCAGGTATTTTATGAATATGCCTATATTCTATATGCGGTCATGATCATTTCCTTATTTCTGACATATTTCATGCCGTCCATTTCGGGCTCACATCGTTGGTTAATTCTGGGACCGGTTCGATTTCAGCCATCCGAGTTGGGGAAAATGATATTAATTTTTACACTGGCCAAGTTTCTGTCTGACCGCAGAGACTATTCCAGTCCGGTTAAAACTGTGCTGTTGGCCTTTGCTCTCTCAACTCTCCCTGCAGTGATGGTTTTTAAGCAGCCTGATCTCGGAACTGCCATCATTTATTTGGCCATCACCGTTCCCATGTTATTCTGGGCCGGGATTCACCCCTATTATTTATTTCTGCTGATCTCTCCTTTCATCAGTATACTGGCGGCCTTCAATCTCTTCGCATTTTACCTTTGGATCGCCTTGGTCGTTTTGATCCTTATTTACAATCAGCCCAAGCTCTGGATAGGAGTCGTGACGGTAATGATAAACATCGCTTCGGGCACGTTATCAACTTTTATATGGAATCATCTCTACCCACACCAAAAACAGAGAATCCTCACCTTTCTCGACCCCATGCTGGATCCCAGAGGGGCTGGCTATCAGATCATACAGTCAATAACTGCTATTGGGTCCGGTGGATTCTTCGGAAAAGGACTGGGGCAGGGGACTCAGACACATTTACGGTTTCTTCCGGTTCGTGATACTGACTTCATCATATCCGTTTTAAGTGAGGAATTGGGGTTTATGGGTGTGCTGATTATTTTGCTGGCATTTTTCGGGCTGGCCTATTGGATAGTAACCTATGCGAAGTTTGTTCACAACCAGTTTTCGAGTCTTACCCTTGTGGGAA
>CAZIYQ010000060.1:11976-13398 GCA_964543505.1 uncultured bacterium
CCTGGCAAATAATATCATCTCGAACGATATTTGAGGTTAAACCAATGCCGAAAGCAGTCGCCCGTGACTTAAGAAATGGGTTGTTTTTTACTCCATGAATTTATATTGCAATGCATGGAACAAAAGATTTAATTTTTCATTAGCAGTAAACAACGGGAGAGCATATGACAAATCTTTCAATTACATTTCACCTACCTGGTGTTATAAAACCAAAAGGTGATATTTTCGTAGCAAATTGCCCGGTACTGGACCTTTTCACCCAAGGAGATACAGAAAATGAGGCAAAGAAAAATCTTAAAGAGGCAATCGAATTATTTCTTATAACCTGTTTTGAGAATGGTACTTTGCAAAGTGTCCTTACTGAAAGTGGGTTTAGAGCTGGTACTGTTAATTTACTCGATGATGATTCTAATAAAACAAATAATTATATCCCTATAAATGCCAAGGTTCCTCTTTATATCACTAGGTCTGCAAATAAGCAATGCCTCGTATAACCCCCGTTGATTGGAAAACACTTGAGAAAATATTCCTCGCAGATGGATTTGAATTCAAACGACAAAAAGGGGACCATCGCTCATATATAAAGCCAGGAATCTGTCGACCGATTGTAATCCCAACATATAAAGAAATAGATCCGGATATTATACATTCCAACATGCGAACAGCTGGGATGTCGCGCGACAGATATTTTGAATTACTAGCTCAATGTGAATAAGTTCTTATCCTCAAAATTTCATTTTGCTATCCATTTAGAATTGATTACCCCTGATTATTTGAGCTACAGTTTTTTACAGCCCCGTAATTATTGACCGAACCCCAATTCCAGGGACAATCTCGATGTAGCAAACTTGAAAAATATCCGTTTTAATCTTGTGTTAAAGTAGCCATAAATACTTGTACCTTCAATTCATTGATACGACTGTTTTATGATATTATAAGTTTCAATCCCGTCAATGACCGGGTGTGCTGATTATTTTGCTGGCATTTTTTGGGCTGGCCTATTGGATCGTAACCTATGCGAAGTTTGTTCACAACCAGTTTTCGAGTCTTACCCTTGTGGGAATTATTTCTATGCTCTTCGTGCACATGACTATTAACATGGGCATGACCGTAGGATGGCTCCCGGTAACGGGACTCCCTGCACCCTTCATCAGTTATGGAGGCTCATTTCTGGTGACTTCCATTGTTGCCATCGCCCTGGCAAATAATATCATCTCGAACGATATTTGAGGTTAAACCAATGCCGAAAGCCGTCGATCATGATTTAAATCATGAGTTGCTTGCATCTCACTTTTTTAGGATTCTTTGTTCGACATTCGCAGTGCCAACTAAACAAAGAGTTTTATACTCCTCTCTGGCCCGATTCTTGACCTTTCAATCTTATTCTTGAGTAACAAAAATTGAATTGATTATATTTAATAT
>CAZIYQ010000061.1:0-13393 GCA_964543505.1 uncultured bacterium
GGCCGTCGCCGTGATTTTTACGGCTGTGGGAGATAAGGCTTTCTGCACCGGCGGCAATACCAAAGAGTACGCCGAATATTATGCGGGGAATCCCCAGGAGTACAAACAGTACATGCGCCTGTTCAATGACATGGTGACCACCATTCTGACCTGCGACAAACCCGTCATCAATCGAGTGAACGGCATGCGGATCGCCGGCGGTCAGGAAATCGGCATGGCCTGTGATTTTTCCATTGCCACCGACCTGGCACGTTTTGGACAATCCGGCCTCAAACACGGCTCTGCACCGGAGGGAGGATCCACGGATTTTCTGCATCTTTTCATCGGCATGTCCAAAGCCATGGAATCCCTCACGCTCTGTCAGCACTGGTCGGCACATCAGTCCGTGGCTCTAGGGCTGATCAATCAAATCGTTCCTGTGTTAAAGGATAAATCCGGCGAATGGATTTCGAACCCCTTCGTCAGTACCGACCCTTTTGATGCCTGGGGCAATCCAGCCTATGGCAGTTACAAAACCGGAGAAGCCAAAGCCAGGGCTAAAGCGCAGGTGGCTGAGTGTACCATTGATTTAAGTGCTTTTGATGCTGCCGTGAATCAAATGGCTCATGGTCTGGCTCTGACCATGCCCGAATGCCTGACCAAAACGCTGGAATCCATTCGTAAAAAGAAACTGGAGCACTGGCAGAAAAATTCCGAAACGAATCGTTCCTGGCTGGCACTGAACATGATGACTGAAGCCAAACTGGGCTTCAGGGCCTTCAATGAAGGACCCAAGGGCCGGCGGGTGATCGACTTTATTCAACTGCGGCGCGAATTGGCCAAAGGCCGCCCCTGGACTCCCGAACTGGTGGAAGAATTGATCCCGCGGTAAGCGCTGATCAGAAAGAGTGATGATGAATTATCAATTAATTGAGATACACGAAAGTTATGAGGGACAGGTCAGTGAGATCATCCTGAAACCGGCACCGGCCAATGTCCTTTCGAGGAAGATGATCAGTGAGATCCTCTCGGCTCTGGAGGAACAGAAAAAAATCCGTCATAAAAAGTTGATCCTTTTTTCAGGGGAAGGGAAACATTTCAGTTTTGGCGCCAGTGTTCCCGAACACTTACCGGGCACGGTGGAGACGATGCTTCCGGAGTTTCATCGTTTCATTGGGGAAGTCCTTGCCTGTGAAATTCCAACGCTGGCCATGGTTCGGGGTTGTTGTCTCGGCGGCGGTTTCGAACTGGCACTCGCCTGTAGCTTTATTTTTGCCGGCGCAGATGCAAAATTTGCCGTTCCGGAGAGCACCCTGGGCGTTTTTCCGCCGCCGGCTTGTATTCTGCTGCCCGGTCGTAGCGGGGATGCTTTTGCCATGGAGATGATCCTTGGCGGGCGCATGTTCAGCGGAGAACAATTACATAAAAGAAATGTGATCAATGCGGTCAGCCCCATCAAACAGCTGGAAAGTACCGTCGCCCAGTTTATCCGGGAATCGATTCTCCCAAAAAGTGCAGCAACCCTGAAGATTGCTCACAGGGCCGCCAGACAGGTCACCTTGGAAAGATACCGGCAGCATATCGACAAACTGGAGAGGTTATATCTGCAGGACCTCATGTCCACAGGGGATGCCCGGGAAGGACTGAATGCTTTTCTTGAAAAACGAGATGCCAAATGGGAAAATGCATGAACCAATTTAAAGGACCCCTGCAAAGCTGCAATAGAATGCAACGAATCAACTGAGGTAGAAATATTGAAATTAAATCAAATAATTAAAAAGTGTGAAAAGCTGTACACGGATCTGGAATTCACCTATGTAACAAACTGGAAGGCTGCCCATGGTTCGAAAGCGGTAGGATTTATGCCGGTGTATATTCCAAAAGAGATCATTCACGCTGCCGGAATGCTACCAGTGGGTCTGATGGGTGCCGGAGATATGCTGGAGATCATCAAGGGGGATGCTTATTTTCAATCCTACATTTGTCAGATCCCGCGGTCTACCATCGAGATGGCATTGAGTCAACGTCTGGATTGCCTCGACGGCATGCTCTTCCCGGCCATCTGTGATGTGATCCGCAACCTGAGCGGCATGTGGAAGCTCATGTTCCCGGACAAATACGTCCGCTATCTGGATTTCCCACAAAATTTCCGGAAAGAGGTCGGCGGGGACTATTATCAGAAAGAACTGACCCTCCTGCTGAAAGATATGCAGAAGCTTGCAGGGCGTGAGGTTACCCCGGACGAGTTGAGACAGTCCATCATGCTTTATAACGACAACCGTACTGTCATCCGGGAATTGTACGAGCTGAGAAGCACCGACCCGCGCCTTGTGCCGACCTATGAGCTCTATCTGCTCATGAGGGCCTCAAATATTCTGGAAGTCTCTGAGCATACGGCGCTGCTCCGGGAGTATCTCGCTGCAGTGCGTCATGAAGAGCGACCCGAACGGGATAATATCCGTGTTGTGCTCAGCGGTGTCTTTTGCGAACAACCGCCCCTGGCCCTGATTCGAGCTCTCGAAAACAGCGGCTGCTTCATCGTGGAGGATGACTGGGTTCTGGGGGCACGTTATCTGCTGAAAGATGTGAACACCAACGGTGAACCTCTCGAGAATCTTGCTGCGGCCTATCTGAAGGATACGGTGAGAACAGCTTCACGCTATGAAGAAGATGGTGCCAAGGGTTCCTATCTCATCCATTTGGTGGAAAAAACCGCTGCCGAAGGAGTTATATTTGCAGCCCCCAGTTTTTGTGATCCAGCCCTGCTGGAACGCCCGATGCAGCAGGAGGCGTTGAAACAAGCCGATATACCCTATACTTCTTTCAAATATTCAGAAAGTTCGGGACAGTTTCAGGTGATCAAAGAGCAGACGGGTACTTTTGCAGATTCGATAAAACTATGGGGAAATGTGTAATGAAAGAAGCAAAGACAGTTTCAGTACAAAAAGAACGCAGCATGCTGTTGCAGAAGGTCATGATCGCCAATCACTTTAAAAAATTGAGCACGGCCCATGAAGAGAAAAAAAAGGTGGTCTATACCTTTGTTCCCGGGAATCTGAATGAACTCATCCGGGCTTTCGACATGCTGCCGGTTCATCCCGAGATCAATGCCCTTCAGTCTGCCATGCGGAAAAAGAGTGCTGGATATATCCGGGAAGCCGAAAAGTTTGGGCATTCTGAAGATGTGTGCACCTATGTGAAATGCGATGTTGGCATGCTCAAAAGCGGCAATTTTGGACCTACCGGTGAAAAGCTGCCGGAACCCGACCTGCTGTTACTGAGCTATACGGGTTGTTTTACCTTTCTCAAGTGGTTTGAGATCCTGCGGCAGGAATACGATTGCCCAATTGTCTTCCTGCAGGTACCCTATCAGGGCGAGGGAGAGATCACTCCGGAGATGACAGAATATGTGGCCAAGCAGCTCCGGGAAGAGGTTATTCCTGCCATGGAAAAGGTTTCGGGGAAAAAGCTGGATGAAGAAAAACTGCGCGGTCTGCTGGACTCCTCAGCCCGGGCAGAGACCGATCTGGTGGCCATTCTGGAATCCGCCAAACACAAACCTTCTCCCATCGATGCCTATTTTGGCGGAGTGTATTATATCGGCCCGATTTTCACGGCCTTCAGGGGTATGGACTCCTGCGAAGAATATTATAGGGTCCTGCGTGGTGAAGTCGAGGAACGCCTGAAAAAGGGACAGGGACCCATTACCCCGGATGGCCCCCTGACATCGGAAAAATATCGGCTGGTTGTCGAAGGTCCGCCCAACTGGACCAGTTTTCGAGAATTCTGGAAAATGTTTCATGAGGAGTCCGCTGTGGTTGTAGCCTCTTCCTACACTAAAGTGGGCGGTATCTATGATATGGGATTCCGGCACAGCTCTGAAACGCCATTTGAATCTCTGGCCAATTATTGTCTGGGCTGTTATACCAATCTGAATCTGCCTTCCCGTATCAGTCTTCTGGAAAAATACATCAAAGATTATGATGCGGATGGCTTTCTGATCAATTCAATCAAAAGCTGTAATTCATTCTCAGCCGGACAGCTGTTGATACTCAGAGAGCTGGAGGACCGCACCGGAAAAGCCGGGGGCTTTATCGAATCGGATTTGGTGGATCCCCGCTATTTCAGTGCTGCCAATATTAAGAACCGCCTCGAATCCTATTTTCAGATGCTGGATTCGCGAATGAAAGAAGCCTCCTAAAGCGTCAGTGTCCCTAAAAAATGATTAACTCATAAAGGAAATTGTATGGATTGTTACATCGGCATTGATCTTGGTTCCACGACCAGTAAAGCCATTTATATGGACCCCAAGGGCAATTTGCTGGGCAGGGGGATCACCAATTCCAGGAGCAATTATCATCTGGCCTGTCAAATAGCGGAGGAAGAAGCAGAGAACAACACCCGCTTTGCCATTCTGGAAAACAGCATCCGCTCTGACCCCGACTGCGGTAGCATGGCAGCTGATATTATGGCCTGGATCCTGAGCAAATACAAGCTGGCGGAATACCTTGCTCAGCTGAAAGCATTAAGAGAGATTTGCCTCAAAGATATCGACAACTGGAAGGACCCTCTGGCGGCCTCTCTGTACAGGGACGTAACGCATCAGATCTTTGACCGGATGAAAGCTGATGCAACAGAGCTGTATCAACCGGGGTCAGCCATGAAAAGCGATTTTTTCAGAGATATTGCCACGGGTCAGTTCATGGAACTCGCACAGGAACAGATCCAAAAACATATTGAGAAGATCTCGTTTGAGCGACTCATCGGTGTTTTCGATAAGGGTATTATCCGCGTGGAATCCGTCAGCTTTGTCAATGCTTTCCGGGAAGATATCGATTTTGCCTATCGCGAACTCCTCACATTGCCCGAACTTGCACCGTTCGCCAAACCTATCCTCGGTGCCGTAGAAAAAGCATCCGGGCAGGTCTTCAATATAAAAAACAAAGTGGGGACGGGGTATGGCCGCCAGCGCCTGCCCTTTGACAAAGCTCAAATTAAATCCGAGATCCTCTGCCATGGTCTGGGCGCGCATTATATGTTCCCCAAAACCCGCACCGTACTGGACATCGGCGGTCAGGATACCAAAGCCATTCAGGTGGATGACCGGGGCATTGTGAACAATTTTCAGATGAACGACCGTTGTGCTGCCGGCTGTGGACGCTACCTCGGCTATGTGGCGGATGAGATGAACATGGGCGTGCACGAACTGGGCCCCACTGCTTTGAAGGCGACCAAAGTGGTGCGCATCAATTCTACCTGCACGGTCTTCGCCGGAGCCGAACTGCGTCAGCGTCTTTCCCTTGGCGAAAAACGGGAGGATATCCTGGCGGGTCTGCACCGGGCCATTATTCTCAGAGCCATGTCTCTGCTGGCTCGTAGCGGGGGCATCAAAAATGAATTTACCTTTACAGGTGGGGTGGCTAAAAACCAGGCAGCAACCAAGGCCCTTAAAAAGTTGGTGGAGGAAAATTACGGCAAACTTACAATTAACATCAGTCCTGACAGTATCTTTACCGGTGCCTGCGGAGCAGCCCTTTTTGCCCGAAGTTAAGACTTAAAATTCAAGGAATTAACATGTGGTTAGAAAATTTATACACGGTGGGTATCGATGTTGGATCCAACTCCATCAAATCAGTGGCCATGGAATTCGACGCCAATGGCAACAGCCCTAAACTGCTGGCTACGGATCTGAGCAAGATCCGCAAAAGGGATACAAAACAGGTCATCCGGCATTCCTTTGAGCTTACGCTACGCCAGGCAAATCTCTCTGAGGGGGACATCGCCTATATTGCTTCTACGGGAGAGGGGGATATGGTGGATTTCCGCCGAGGGCATTTTTATTCCATGACAGCCCATTCCCGGGGAGCACTATTTCTCAATTCTGATGTGAGGGCCGTTCTGGATGTTGGCGCTCTACATGCCAAGGCTTTTACTGTGGATGAGCGGTCCAAGGTCCTGGGCTACCGTATGACCTCCCAATGTGCCTCCGGGTCCGGCCAGTTTCTGGAAAATATCTCTCGATATCTGGGCATCCCGCTGGAGGATGTGGGAGAACTCTCGATGCAGGCCACAAGCCCCGAGATGGTCTCCGGAATCTGTGCAGTACTGGCCGAAACGGATGTGATCAACATGGTGAGCCGGGGTATTTCGGCTGCGGATATCCTGAAAGGGATCCATCTTTCCATGGGACGGCGCTTGATCAATCTGCTGCGGGCTCTCCGCGCCAACGGAGCCGTAATGCTCACAGGAGGTCTGGCAGCCAATAAAGGTTTCGTAGCCGCCCTCCAGGAACTGGCCGATGAGGATAAAATGACCATCGACTTCTGTGTCCATGAACTGTCCTCCTATGCCGGGGCGATCGGCGCCGCCATCTGGGCGGCCTTCCGTCATGTGAAATTAAAAGAAAAAGTCGCCTAATCCGTTTTCAAAGGAGATCAACACCATGAATGCTGAAAACCATTTAGCTTCTGCCAAATCCCTGGGTGATGTAACTCCCAATATTGGGACCATGCTCATGGAAAACCGTGAAAGCTGTGGTGCCTCACCCTCCTTTGCCCAGAGGGAAAGCGGGGAATATCGTTACCGCTCCTGGCTGGAATTAACCGATGATATATTAAAATTCAGTCACTACCTGCAAAATAAGAATATTAAGAAGTGTGAGCATATTGCTGTCATCAGTGGCAACAATTATCAGCGCCTCGTGGCTGAACTAGCCATCATCTCATCGGGGTATGTGAGTGTGCCCATTTTTTTCAAATATCCGCCGGAGATGCTGCGGGATCTGGCGGATTTCTCGGACGTCCGCATGTTGATTCTGGAGGATCCTGAATATCTGAAGATCCTGCCAGTGGGGAAAAGGGTTGTGCTAATGCTTGGAGGAAGGACAGGTTGTTCTGCCTCTGATGAGCCACCGGAAGTGGAATTTTACGACGAGGTGATGGCGGGACAGGACCCTACACCCCGGGAATTGTCCGCCCTGAAAAAAACCTGGGACGAGATTGCTCCAGACAGAACCTGTCTGATCATGTACACCTCGGGGACCACGCGCTTTCCCAAAGGAGTCATGCTGACGCATCACAATATACTCAGCCAACAGGCAGCTCTGGAAAATCTGTGGAAACCCCAACGGGGCATGCGGTTTTTATGCTACCTGCCCTGGCATCATAGTTTTGGCGGACTTTTCGAGCGCTTCTTCGCCCTGCATTCGGGGGGCTGTCTTGCCGTGGATGATTCCATGGGCCGTAACGCTGACCGGCTGCTGGACAATTTTGCCGAGATCAAACCCCACATTTATTTCAGTGTCCCCAAAGTTTACAAAGAGATCATATCCCGTGTGATTACTTCTCCCGAAGCCGACAGGATTTTTTTCCACAAAGATTTAATATTTGTTTTCACGGCGGCAGCGCCCCTGTCCATTGCCATATCGGATGTTTTCAAACGCAAGAATATTCCGGTGGTGGAAGGCTGGGGTCTGACAGAGACATCGCCCTGCTGCACCCTCACAGAGTTGCTGTTGGAACGAACTCCCGGTGTGGTGGGCTACCCCATCCCCGGCGTTGAGGTTAAGCTGGGAGAGGACAATGAGATTCTCATTCGAGGCGATAATGTCATGAAAGGCTACTACAAATTACCAGAGGTTACCCGACAGGCCATCGAGCCGTCCGGCTGGTTCCACACTGGCGATATCGGGAAATTCACCAGCGAAGGCCTGAAGATCATGGCCCGGAAAGACCGGGTTTTTAAATTGAGCAATGGTGAAAAGGTCTTCCCTTCTGTCATTGAGCAGAACATGACCAACATCTGCAAATTCATCAGCCATGCCTATGTTTTCGGTACAGGATTGGAGCACCCCATGGCTTTGGTTTTTCCCAATCACAGCCTGCTCAATTCTGAAAATCTGGAGGCATCCCAGGTTGTTGACTGTCAGCAACCGCATTCCTGTGATGCGCTTTCTGCTTGTTATGCCGGCTGTTTGCACAACATCAATTGCAGGACGGAGATCAAATTCGAACACATCGATCAGGTGGTCATTATCGATCGCGAATTGAGTCTGGAAAATAACGAGTTGACGCCGTCTTTTAAACTGGTTCCCCGTAAAGTTGAAAAAAATTATGAACGCTATATTGACTGCATGCTCCGGGATAGACCTGATAAACTGCCTGAAGATGCCCGGGTGGTTAAGGTCTGCAATTGTGCGGAAACTTCGGGTACAAAACACTCGCATCATCCCATACAGGGCTAAGGAGAGATCAAATGGAATTTAATGGGAAAACCGTCATCATCACCGGCGCTGGTCAGGGGATCGGAGCAGCTATTGCCAAACATTTTGTGGATGAAGGGGCATCTGCCTACCTGCTGGATATCAATGGAGAATCCCTGGCAGTGACTGCAGAAGACCTTCGTTCGGCCACCGGCTCAGCAACGGCTCTGACGGGGGATATTTCTGATGCCGCTTTCGTGGAAACAGCCATCGGCAAGATATTCGAAAAAGAGGGAAAAATTGATGTTGTGGTGAACAATGCCGGCATCATCCGGGATAATTTTCTCGGCAACATCAGCGAGTCCGATTGGGATGCCGTGCTCAAGGTTAATCTGAAAGGACCCTTCCTGCTCTGCAAAGCCGTGAGCCCGCACATGAGACAGCAGTCCTGCGGGAAGATCATTAACATCATCTCACGCTCCTGGCTGGGGAACCCCGGGCAGAGCAATTATGCCGCCAGCAAAGGCGGACTGGTAAGCCTGACCCGTACCCTCGCTCTGGAACTGGCCCGCTTTCATGTTAATGTGAATGGAGTCTCTCCGGGCTTTATCAATACGCCCATGACCAAGGCTCTGCCCGAAAAAGTTCGCCAGCACCTACTCCATCTGCAACCCACAGGTCAGATGGGACAGCCCGAAGATATTGCCCAGGCTGTGGCCTTTCTGGCCTCCGAGCACGCTCGCTTCATCACGGGGCAGATCCTGCATGTTGACGGTGGCAAGAGCTGTGGAATTTTATCACTTTAACATTCCCCTCTGATGTCATCCGTTAAAAATTACAATCTTTGCAGGACAGGTATTTAATGGACGCTTTTGTCGTCGAAGCAAAACGCACCCCTATTGGCCGTTCACACAAAGATAAGGGTATTTTCCGAACGGTCCGTGCTGACGAACTGCTGGCAGGACTGCTTGAGTATTTTGCAAAGGAGGCCATGCCTGCGGATCAGCTGGATGATATTTACATTGGCTGCGTGGGGCAGCATCTGGAACAGGGTAAGAACATTGCCCGGCTCAGCGCTCTGCTCGCCGGCTATCCCGAACAAGTACCAGGTGTCACCCTGAACCGGCTCTGCGGTTCCAGTCTGCAAGCTCTGAACTTTGCCGCCATGGCTTTGCAATGCGGCCAGGCCAAAGCCCTGCTGGCAGGCGGTGTGGAGCACATGCAGCATGTCTCCATGACGGCCTGCCTCGATTACCATCCCCAGCTGTTTGTAAGCAGAGATTTTCAATTTACCAATATGGGACTTACTTCGGACCGCGTGGCCGTTGATTTCAGGATTAGCCGCCGGGAGCAGGATGAGTTCACCCTATTGAGCCACCAAAAAGCGGTACGAGCTCAATCCGCCGGGGTTTTTAAAAACGAGATCATTCCCGTTCAAACCGATCAGGGACTGATCCGGGACGACCAGTGTCCCCGTCCCACGACCAGCCTCGAAGCTCTTGAGGGTTTGCAGCCCATATTTCAGGAGGGAGGCACCACCACTGCCGGCAACAGCTCGCCTTTGAGTGACGGCGCCAGTCTCGTTTTGCTGGTCAGCCAAGCGGCGGGCAGACGGCTGTCGTTGCCCATGCGGGCACAAATAATGGATTTTGCCATCGTCGGGCTGGACCCCTGTCTCATGGGACTGGGGCCGATACCGGCTATACAAACCCTTCTGAAAAAACAGTCTATGAGTATTGACGATATTGACCTTTTTGAGATTAATGAAGCTTTTGCAAGTCAGGCGATCGCTTCCATCCGGGAGCTGAAGATACCCGAGGGAAAAGTTAATATCGGTGGAGGGGCCATCGCTCTGGGGCATCCGCTGGGGGCTACCGGTACGCGGCTCATCACTACCCTGCTGCATCATCTTGAACGCACGGACGGTGAACTGGGAATGGCAGCCATGTGCGTGGGCCACGGTCAGGGAATGGCGACCCTCATCAAAAGAGTCATGTAGTGTTTATCGGTCTGTGGTCCTAATTATCGCCAAAACTCATTCCCACCAATTTGGCCGATTCGACGAGGGGATGCTCCGCCGGAACCCGCTTTTTGACACCGGCGACTATTTTTAGGGGAACCTCGACAATGGCGTTTTTCTGCAGGGCCAGCATAATCCCGTAATGGGCCTTGTCCAGTGCTTGGGCACAGGCCGTACCCAGCCAGGTGGCATAGACACGATCGAAGGCCGAAGGGGTTCCGCCTCTCTGCACATGCCCCAATATGGTGAGTCGCGATTCGAGACCCGTAAGGGCTTCCAGCTTTCGGGAGATTGTGATGGTATGCCCGACGTGCTCATCATGAAATTTCCTGATTTTCTTTTCAGTTGCCTCCCGGGTTTCCCGCCCGTTTGCATTATCCCTTTCGGCAAGGAGGCGGGACATGGCCTTGTTTTCCCTTTTTGAGATGGCACCCTCCGCTACAGCCACAATGCTGAAGCGTTTGCCTCTGCGGGTACGATCGCGGATGGCCTCTGCTACGACGTCAATATCGTAGGGAATCTCGGGGATCAGCACGGCGTCGGCACCACCGGCAATACCGGCCTCGAGCGCCAGCCAGCCGGAACCATGCCCCATCAGTTCTACTACGATGATGCGATTATGGCTGGTGGCCGTAGAGTGTAGCCGGTCGATGGCTTCCGTAGCAATGCCCACAGCCGTATCAAAACCAAAACAGCAATCGGTGAATTCCACATCATTGTCGATGGTTTTGGGCAGTGTGACGATGTTGAGTCCCGCCTTTTGCAATCGTAGCGCATTGCGCTGGGTTCCTCCGCCACCGAGACAGACAAGCGCTTCGAGCCTGTGACGTTTGTAGGTCTCAATGCAATCAACTGTCATATCCCGGATCTCACCATCAATGGTCATGCGATGGGGCTTGTCTCTGCTGGTACCAAGCAGGGTTCCCCCCTGCGTAATGATCCCGGAGAGGCTGTTGCTGTCCAGATCAAGGGTCTTGTTTTGGGCCAATCCCCGAAAGCCGTTCAGAAACCCCAGCACTTGAATATTGAATTGTTCTTCACAAGCTTTGCCAACAGCACGTATGGCCGCGTTCAGTCCCGGGCAATCCCCGCCGCTGGTTAATATACCCACTCGTTTCGCCATAATAATTTCCCTTAATAAAGTTGCCGCACCGCGTTAGCGGAACAGATAGTAAATGATTCCCGCCAAGGACACTCCGGCGATAAAGAAAAGAGAACCAGGGTAATGGTCGGTTTTTCGCTTGTTCCGGCGTGTATTCAGAAGCAGCCCCAGCAGGCTCAGTTCAAGGCCTAGAACCATTAGATAAAAGAGCACCTGCAACAATTCTGTATTCCAGCTGCTGGTGACGGGCACATGAGCCAGCCGGTCGAAAAAGGTCTCATAAGTGGGCTTGGCAAAGTCCATAATGATCATGATAGCCAGCAACAGGCACCAGCATATGATGACCAGCCCTTTGATAGATCGGAGCCAGAAATCAGGCCCTCGGCGACGTTCACGATGAGTTTGGTTCGTTTCCATATTTTACCAGGGGCTTTGGCGGATTGCCCCGAATTATCCGCGTCAAATTTACTGATTAAGAGAATATTGGGGCTGGGTTTTTATACGAAGTGTTACCAAAAATTTATCCCTGCGAAACAAACGGACGGTTTAATATTTTGGGAGGAAATTTCCGGAATATCATTTCTTTTGACGATAATAAACAGAGGATATTTATGTATCGCAGAATCCTGATCTTTTTTTTCATCAGTTGTCTTTTCGCCTTAACTCTTGCCCAAAACATCTCCGAGGTCTATTTGAGGATCGACCCGCCCTCAACCCTTACCCGGCAAAGCATTGGCCGTATGGTCTCCATCAGTAACGTTAAGGGGGATACCCTCTGGGCCTACACTACGGAAGAAAACCTGGCAAAGTTGAATGCAGCGGGCATCGGATACGTTCTCCTGCCTCACCCCCATCAAAATCACCAGGCACGCATGGCGCACACCCTGGACAATCTGCGGGAATGGGATTATTTCCCCACCTATTCCCAGTATATCGAAATGATGTATCGCTTCGGTGAAAATTATCCCGAGATTTGCAGAGTCGAAAATATTGGCAACAGTATCAATGGCCGGGAACTGCTCTTTGTCAAAATTTCTGACAATGTTGCCACAGAGGAGGATGAACCGGAATTCATGTATTCCTCAACTATGCACGGGAATGAGCTGGTGGGCTATGTGCTGATGCTGCGGCTCATCGATCATCTGCTCACCAATTATGGTTCCGATGGTCAGATCACAAACCTGATCAACAATCTGGAGATCTGGATTAACCCTCTGGCAAATCCCGACGGCAGCTACAACGGCGGGGATGAGACGGTAGCGGAAGCTGTTCGCTTCAACGCCAATGGGGTGGATCTGAACCGCAACTTCCCGGATTTTATGGATGGTCCCCATCCCGACGGTAACGCCTGGCAGCCGGAAAACATCGCCATGATGGATTTTGTTGCACAGCACAGTTTTACGCTTTCGGCCAACCTGCACAGCGGCAGCGAAGTAGTCAATTACCCTTGGGACACAACCCCAATCCTAGCAGCTGACGATGACTGGTGGCAGCAGGTTGCCCATGCCTATGCGGACACCGTTCAGGCCTATGCCCCGGGATCCTATTTTGACGGTTACAACGACGGCATCACCAATGGGTACCAGTGGTATGAGATCAACGGGGGGCGGCAGGATTATATGAACTACTACCGGCACTGTCGCGAGATGACCCTGGAGCTTTCCGATGAACAGATGCTGCCTGCCGATGAACTACCGGACTACTGGGATTACAACCGGGCTTCCCTGCTGAATTATATGGGAGCCTGCCTGCCGGGCATTCGCGGTATCGTAACCAATGCGGGAGGCCAAGCCCTGGAAGCCGATATCACCGCCACCGGCCATGATTTTGACAATTCCTTTGTGATCACCGACCCCGATGTGGGCGACTACCACCGTATGCTGGCAGCGGGGACTTACGATCTGCAGATGGCGGCTTTCGGATATGAGACAGCGACTTTTGAAAATCTCTCGCTTACCGAAAATGGCACCCTCCTGCAAGATGCCGTTCTGACAGCACTGCCCGAAGTGACGGTGAGCGGTGTCATCAGCGACGTCGAAACAGGAGAACCTCTAACGGGGGCGGTTGTACAATTACCGAATACGCCTTATGC
>CAZIYQ010000062.1:0-13368 GCA_964543505.1 uncultured bacterium
TCGACGAGTGATGTATTCTTTAATACTTAAATCAAGAACAAAATTATACTCAGTGGCCAGCTGATCCATAAAATCAAATGCAGTTTCCAAAGAAAATGGTGGTATCGTTAATCTGCCAAGGTCCATCAGGCTGCCGGCAGAATGGATTCTGTTAACGACATTTTCAAGACCGATGGAACCTGAATAAACAAACCGGACTATTTTACTGATTATTGGATCTTGCCGCAATTCACGGTTACTCTCTAAAAATTTTGTTCCAGCACTTGGGGACTCATCCGTGATGATATTTTCAAGCGTCATGGGAAATTCGTCTAACATAATGACAAGTCGCCGATCAGTGTCTTTGATGGAATGGAAAACACCAGAGAGTATTTCGAAATAATTGTGCTTTTCACGACTGCCAAATTCTATTCCGTCTGGCCCGATTTTCTTGACACTTGGGGAGTACTTATTTAAAAATGAAATCACTTTTTGGGTTTTTCCCACAAGATCTGCCTTGAGTACGTGATTAAGGAGTCTGCGATAAAATTCATTTTGGCTATTTATTGATTCGGTATTTAAATACAGGATAGTAAAACCTGTTCGAGGATTTTCCCGAACCTGCAACATGACAGAGGTTTTCCCAACTCTGCGAGGTGCGGCAATCAGTATATGGTGACCAGTTTTGATAAATTCCCAAAACTGACTGATTTGTTCAGTTCTATTAAAAAAATTTTCACCACAAACGGGTGGCCCAGTAATGTTTCTCATAATCACTCCAACTTAACAAAAACATTTTTGTCAACTAATTTGACAAAAATATTGCTGCCAAAACTACAACTGTTTTATATAGCTTGACAAATAATTTATTGTCAAAACTAAAGTACAACAATTGCCTGTTAGTGATTTGATAGAGAATTGCCATGTTAATTTTAGAAATGTTGGTGAGGGGTTGTTGCTCTTTCCACTTTTTGAATTCACCATATTTATTGCCGGTGGTCAGAGTCAATATTTATCGTTCCGGTTAAGCAATATCTTATCTGAAAAATTGTGGTTTTTGAGTATTCTGCTTCTTATCATCTTTGATCATATATATCTCACCACACATCTGGTTCAAGATATACGAATTTCCCAAGACAACCCAGTGAAGACTTAATACCGTGAAATTCTGTTACAATGGGGAACCTGCATAAATCTGATTTCAACTAATCAGAATCGTGCTGCCCCATCCCCCGCAGATGGCTTCGGTCAATCTTTCCAAGAGCATTGCGGGGCAGCGTCTCAACTATACGGATGACCTTTGGAATTTTAAAATTGGCCAACTGATCTCTGCAGAATTGTTTTACAGATTCCACAAAAGCTTCTCTTTCGGTGATCCTGTCTTTACAAACCACAAAGGCGGCCACAAGCTGTCCCCACTGATCATCAGCCAATCCAATCACGGCACAGTCGCAGATTTGCGGATGCCCCATCAGCACCGCTTCCACTTCACGGGGATTTACATTTTCACCGCCGGTGACGATGAGGTCTTCCCGGCGCAGGTCGAGATAATATTTGCCCCGGTCATCTGCATATCCCAGATCGCCTGAGCGGTGCACGCCGCCGCTGACCTCTTCGCCCAGATACCCCCGCATCACCATGGGTCCCCGAACCACGAGTTCCCCCAGCTCTACATCAAGAGAAACGTTTTTAAAAGGCCTGCCGATTTTGAGATGCAGATTTTCAGTTACGGCGGCAGACGGGTCGAGTTCCCAGCCGGCAATTCCTGAGCAGGTTTCCGTCATGCCATAGGTAAAAACTACGGGGACTTTAGCGGCCCGGCAACGTGCAAGCAGGCTTTGGGGAACAGGTCCGCCTCCCAGGACGACAGCCCTCAGTGCAGATGGAAATCCAGCCTCCCGCCGCTCCTCCAGCAGCCCTGCAAGCATGGTGGGGACCAGGGAGATGAGCGAGATCCCGCCTTGATCAATCAATGCATTCACTTTCCTGGCGTCGAAGGCTTCGGTAAAGGTGACCTTAAACCCGGAATGAAGCGCCCGCGTGAGGATGCTCATACCACCGATGTGATAGAGTGGCAGACAGTTCAGATAATGGTCCCGGGGCGTGAACCGCAGCAGATGCTGCCAGCTATCCGCGCTGGCGGAAAAATTACGCCGGGTGAGCTGAACAGCGCTGGGAGTCCCCGTCGTCCCGGAAGTGAACAGAATGGTGCAGATTCCCTCTGGTCTGGCTCCCAGGGGCCTAAAATCCTCCTCCTGCCCGTCGGCTTCCTGCAGCAGGGTTTTTGTTGCCACAACGGCGGCAGTCTCATGCTCAAAGTGAGAGATGAAGGGTTCATCAGCGATGATCAGAGCTGGTGAGATGAGTTTCAGAGCCGCTTGAACCTCCCGGGATTTCCACGCTGCAGACAGAGGGACAAAGATCAGATTGGCTCGGATCGCAGCCAGAAAGAGCCGTGAAAAGTCCAGTGGGTTTTTGACCATCACCGCAATTTTGCCCGCCGGTTTTACTTTCAACCGGCCCAGTGCCGCGGAGGCTGAATCTGCCTTGCGGGAGAGAATGTCTGCGGACCAGGTTTTACCCCGCCAGCAGAGCTTCAGGGTTTTGGGCAGCTGCGTGTAAAAGGGATGGGATTCTTGACGGGATGACTCGCGGTCAGTCATTTTACAGGTCAGGGAACTACCTGCTGTGTTGCTTCCTTTGCGGCCCGACTCTCCGCCTGCCAGCCGATACAGGTGGAGACAAAGATCAGCAGGAACAGAAAGCCGAACAGCAGATCTCGTTTGTTCAGAAACTTTTTTAACATAAATCTCCTTCGTAATTCAGCCCTGCACTGACAGGGACCGTCAGTTGTCCGTCCTTCCCCGGTACAGGCCCTGAAACCGCTTCCTCCAGCAGGTCACCGGTGAGCAAACCGCAGGGCTCGGTGATCCGCTCTGCCGCCGCTAAATGCACAAGTGCCAGGCGGCCTACGACCCGTTCCAGTGCCGAGGTGATCACCGCCCTGATATTGTTTTCCCGGGCGAGACAGACAACCTCAGCCGTGGTGGAAAAACTACCGAGGATCGTCGGTTTCAGCACGAAAACATCCGCCGCGCCGGCTTCAATCACTTCCTGAGCGCTCTCCACGGAGGTGACGGATTCATCCACAGCGATTGGAATGGGGCTCTCCCTGCGCAGACGTGCCAGTTCTTCAAGCGCCGCTGCTGGCAGAGGCTGCTCGAGATAATCAATTCTGAACCGGGTCAATCTACGACAGGCGGTCAGGGCCGTTTGCAGATCCCATTTGCCGTTGACATCGAGACGCAGAGCAATACCAGTATTCAGAGAAGTTGACAGGACTTCGATTTTCTCAAGATCCTCCTCAAGGCTGCCGTGCCCTATTTTGACTTTCAGACAACGGACCCCCGGGGGGAGAGAAACACCAGGACGGTACAGGGCATTGACCCTGATCTTACTCAGACTGTCGGCATTGAAATAATGGGCCAGAGAAAGTCCCTGTTCCCGTGCAGCGAGATCAAAGAGGGCTGTTTCCAGTCCGAAGCGAGCGGCTGAAGAATCCATGGTGCAATCACCGATGAGGTTTACAAGGTCCGGAATTTCCAACTCTCCCGGGGTCTCCCTGATCGCTGCGGAAAAACACTCAAGCGCCAGCCGGGCATCTTCCAGGGAATCAGGACTGATTCCCTTCAGGGGTGCCGCCTCACCCCAACCCCTGCTTTGTCCGGAGTTCAGGCAGATGAAAAATCCCTTTCGCTGCCTGTAAACGGTGGATGCAGTAACAAGCGGTCTTCTGAAAGGAACGGCGTACTCCCGGAGGGTCAGTTTATCGATCCTCACAGAATCATCCCCAGCGCCACAAGGACACTGTAGAACATGAGCAGGCGGGCGGTGTCACCGAGAATCGGGAAGAGCTCGGCCCCCTCAAGCATCCAGACAGAAATACCCAATCGGATGCCCACCGGTAAAGAGAAATAGACCAGATACAAAGCCAGATGATTGCCCCAGCGGACGGCAAGCAGTGTGGGGATCAGATAGGCCGCAAACAGCAGGGTCGTGTATTCCAGCCGGCTGAAAGTTTTACCCAGACGGACGGCAAGGGTTCGCTTGCCCGTTTTTGCATCCGTCTCAATATCCCTGAGATTGTTCACCACCAGGATGGCCGTGGACATGGCACCCATGGCGACTCCCAGCAGTAGGGAATCTCCCGTAACCCTGCCCGTCTGCAGGTAGTAGGTTCCCGGCACGGCGATCAGTCCAAAAAAAAGCATGACGAAAACATCCCCCCAGCCATGATAACCCAGGGGGTAGGGACCCCCCGTATAGGCCACACCGGCAGCAATTGACGCAAGGCCGATCCAGACGATGGGCCATCCGCCGACCCATGCCAGGTAGAATCCCAGCAAAATGGCCAAACCGAAGGTCACCGCCGTCCCCCGCTTCATCTCGTGGGGGGTGATCAGACCTGCCTGCGTGGCCCGGGTAGGACCTACCCGCTCCTCCGTGTCCGTGCCTTTGAGGAAATCGAAGAGATCATTGGCCAGATTGGTGCCGATCTGGATCAGCAGGGCTGCCAGCAGGGTCACCAGGGCCACGGGCCAGAGGAACCGGCCATCATGCACGGCAAGGGACACTCCCAGAAGAACCGGCGCAATGGCCGCAGGTAGCGTTTTGGGACGGAAGGCCAGCAGCCAGATACGGACTTTGGAAGTGGGTGGATTCATGAAATCAGGGCAAACGTTTAAATTTGGAAAAATCCGGTTTGCGTTTTTCCTTGAAAGCATCTCTTCCTTCCTGAGCTTCTTCGGTCATGTAGAACATCAAAGTCGCATCTCCTGCGAGCTGCTGGAGTCCGGCCTGTCCGTCGCAGTCCGCATTGAGGGCTGCCTTCAGCACCCGTATGGCCAGGGGTGATTTCTCAAGGATCTCGCGGCACCAGTTTACGGTCTCTTCCTCCAGCTTTTCGAGGGGCACAACGGCATTGACGAGTCCCCAGTTCAAAGCTGTCCGGGCGTCGATAAACCGGCAGAGAAACCACATCTCCCGGGCGCGTTTCTGGCCGATGATGCGGGCCATGTAGGAAGAGCCCCAGCCGCCGTCAAAAGACCCCACTTTGGGGCCGGTCTGTCCGAATTTGGCATTTTCGGCGGCAATCGTGAGATCGCACATCATGTGCAGCACATGGCCGCCGCCCACAGCGTAACCCGCCACCATGGCAATGACCGGTTTTGGCAGATAACGGATCTGTCTCTGTACATCCAGAATGTTCAGTCTGGGCACGCCGTCGCTGCCCACGTAGCCCTCATCCCCCCGTATTTTCTGATCACCCCCAGAGCAAAAGGCTTCGGGTCCTTGGCCGGTGAGGATGACCACACCAACCTGCTGATCTTCCCGGGCCAGTTCGAACGCCTCTTTCAACTCCATCACCGTCTGTGGGCGAAAGGCATTACGCACCTCAGGGCGATTGATAGTGATCTTGGCGATCCCATCGCCGGAATGCCGGCCCAGTTCATATTTAATGTCTGTAAATTTTTTCGCAGATTTCCATTCGATCTTCATAGTAAAGCTCCCTGATTTTCATGAGGCGAAAATTACGACGGGTCGGCAGGATCACCACAGCGGGAAATTTATCTGTAGGCAGAGCAGAGCAGTTGTAATATTTACATCCGGATTATGAAAAACGAGATAAAATTCAGACAGGATCTACTGGACTGGTACCACAGCAACGGCCGGGATCTGCCCTGGCGCAGGACGAGAGAGGTTTATCCTATCTGGCTATCGGAGGTCCTGTTGCAGCAAACCCAGGTAACAACGGTGATCCCTTATTACCATCGAATAATGGAGCAATATCCCGGCATTGCCGCTCTTGCCGGGGCCGATCTACAATCCGTTTTAAAACTTTGGGAGGGGCTGGGCTATTACGCCAGAGCCCACAATTTTCATAAAGCGGCCAGGTTGATTGTAGATCAAATGGAGGGTCGTTTTCCGGAAGTTTATGAAGAAATTCGGCGACTCCCCGGTATCGGCGACTACAGCGCCGCAGCCATTGCCAGCATCGCCTTCGGGCGGCCCCGGGCCGTACTGGATGGAAATGTAAAACGGGTTTTGGCTCGTCTCTCTAGGCTGGAGGCACCGGTGAACGATCCGGCACAGACGAGTCACTTTCAGCAAAAAGCAGACAGCCTGCTGGACCGAAAATCACCGGGACTCTATAACCAGGCGCTAATGGAGCTGGGTGCGCTGGTCTGCAAGCCCCGCAATCCGCTGTGCGGCCGCTGCCCGGTGAAAGAACATTGCAGGGCTACCACCGAGGGCATGGTTGCAGATTATCCCCGCCGGCTCAGAAATAAATCCCGGCCAGAATATCAGGTCGCCTTGGGTGTCATCCGCAAGGGCAATAAATTGCTAATCACGAGACGAAAGAACAGCGGGCTGCTGGCAGGCCTGTGGGAATTCCCCGGAGGGAAACTATTGCCGGGGGAAAAGCCTGAAGAGGGCTGCCTGCGGGAAATCACAGAGGAGACCGGACTCTCCGTTCAGATAGACCGCCATCTCACCCGGGTCAAACATTCCTATACTCATTTCAGGATCGTCATGGATGTTTTCCTGTGCAATTTCGAGTCTGGCCGGGTCCGTCTCAGGGGTCCCGTTGCACACCGCTGGGTGGCAGCAACATCGCTCAAAAAATTTCCCTTTCCCGGCGCAAACCGAAAATTCATTCCCAGATTGCTTGAAGTCCTGAACAGCGGCGCATAAGCTGCCCGGCTGCTGGCAGGCCGGAGTGATGGATAACCCTGACATAAAGCGGTAATAGTTAAAAAAATTCAAAAAATTTCCTTTTTCTAAGTGCGGGTCGCGCCGTAATATTTACATACAGACGAGTATGTATGTTTGATAATAACGTGGTAAAATCATGAAAAGAACAAAATCAGAAGCGGAACAGACGAGGGCCAATATTCTTGCTGCAGCCATGCAGGTCTTTGCTGAAAAAGGATTCGATGCGGCCAAACTGGACGAAATTGCAGGAACCGCCGGGGTAACCCGCGGGGCTATCTACTGGCATTTCAAAGACAAATTGGATCTCTTCATCCAGCTCCTCCAGGATGCGTTCGGACAGTTCGTTCAGAATTTCGATGCCATATTTTCCGAACCCATCTCTCCCATCCAAAAGATTCGCTCTATTCTGGAAATTGTCTTCCGCAACAGCTGCAACGACCAGACCCTGTCCCGCATTGTGATGACCGAATTCATCCTACACGCCAAAGACCCGAAAAACGGAACGAGAATTTTAAGTGTTGTCACGAATTTTCTTCAGGAACTGGATATGAAATTGGCAGCCCTGATCCGCCAGGGGCAGGAACAGGTAGAAATTCGGACGGATATTTCGCCCGAAGATATTTTATTTCTCATCCGGGCGTTCATGAAGGCCATTTCCATACATCCGAAAATCCCCATCCAAAGCAATTTCGACCCCCTTAAATCCGGGATTTACTCGGATGTGCTTATAAGAGGAATTTCGGCCGAGTGAATTTCCGGCAGGATGAGCCCATCCTTCTCCGGGATTAGCCGATTCAACCGGGAATCGATTCAATAGATACGAATAAAAAGGAGGACATGCGAAGTTTGAAATTTACCATAATGATTGCATTTTTATCGGGATTGTCGTTGTTTGGGCAGACGAGGCAACTCACGCTTGAGGGAGCTATCAATGTTGCCCTTGACCACAGTAGGGAAATACAAATCTCAAAATTGGAAGTGACAAAGGCTCATGCAGCGGTGAAAGAAGCTTACGGCTATGCCCTCCCCTCGCTTGATCTGTCGGCTTCTCTGAATCATTTTCTGGAAAAGCCCAAGACCTCTTTCCCTGATTTCAGAGCAATGCTGAACAATTCCACCTACGATGTGCTTTTTGATGAAAATATCATTCCCTATGATGAGGGCAAATATATGCCCATGGATTTCAGCCTGCAGACTTTTGCCCAGACCAACAGCTATCAGACCCAGGCACAGGTTACCCAAATTCTGTTCAATTCGGCTGTATTCCGTGGAATTGGAGCGGCACAGGTCTATCTCGACCTGGCGAATGAAAATCTGAAGAAGACGGTTGCCAATACGGTGCTGAATGTGCAAAAAGCCTACTATGGCGTTCTGTTGACCCGGGAGTTATATGAAATTGCCCAAGCTCGTTTCAAGAATGCCCAGGACCATCTGAAAAATATCAGGGCCATGAGGGAGCAGGGTCTCGTGTCTGAATTTGCAGAATTACAGGTTGAAGTTCAAGTGGAAAATCTGCGTCCCGTTTTGCTTCAGCTACAGAATGCTAACACCGATGCCACCAATGGGTTGAAAGTCCTGCTCGACATTCCCCAGGAAGAGACCCTTGAGATTACCGGTGAAATGCGCAACGAACCCGAAGCCTTGCCTCCGGAAGAAAACCTCATTGTACAGGCCCAGGAATCCAATCTGACGCTAAAGACCCTGAAAATCAAGCATCATCTGGATGAGGTGCTGGTGGCCATCGATAAGGATGGATACTGGCCCACGCTGGTGGCTTTCGGGAATTACGGCTATTCAGGCAGCAGTGACAGTTGGTCCTTTGACAATTACCCCTCCTCCTCTGTGGGCTTGAGTCTGTCCTTTAATCTGTTTCAAGGCGGCAGGACAAAAAATAAGGTCCTTCAGAAGCATATTGGAGAGCGGCAAACCCGAGAACAGATCAAGAGCCTGACCGATGCTACCATCATGCAGGTGAAATCCCGGCTGAACGATCTGAAGCGGGTGCAGAAACAGACGGAGGCCATGGAAAAAAATGTTGCCCTGGCCGAAAAGGCCTACAGCATTGCCGAGGACAGGTTTCGGGTCGGTGAAGGCAGCGAATTGGAAGTCAAAGACGCGGATATTGAATTGAGCGTGGCCAGGACGAATTATACCACTGCCATTCACGACTATCTGGTGGCCAGGGCGACACTCGATAATCTGGTCGGCAGAATTGATGAGAAGTATTATCGTTTTGCAGACGAAAATTGAATTGAAAACAAACATCTGAAAAGAAAAATCATTAAGGACAATACATGAATTATCGGAGAAAATTTAACGATACCTGGATGCTGCTTGTTTTAGCAGCAGTCATTGGTTTCCACGGTTGTGCCAAGCATGACCCTGAAGAAGCCAGAAGCATGGTCCAAATTCAAAAGGAAGAAGGTTTTCCCGTAACGCTGGAGAAGGTCACCCCTCAAGATTTTTCCCGTTTTCTCAGCTTCACAGGGAGATTTGACGGTGAAATGGAAACCACAATTGGGGCCATGATTGGCGGCAGGATCGATAAGATCCATTATCATCCGGGGGACGTAGTAAAAAAGGATGCTGTGGTTATCGAATTTCCCGAGGATTCACCAGCCTCCCAATATCAGCAGGCTCAAACAGCCTATGAACTATCGAAGAAAAATTACGAGCGTATGAAGACCCTCTTCGACAAGGGAGAGATTTCCCGGGCTCAGTTTGATGGTGTACAGACGAAATACGAGGTTGATAAACGCAATTACGAAACGATGCATGATATGCTGAAACTGGACGCACCTTATGATGGCACCATTACCGAGGTGATGGTGCGTGAAGGAGATAATGTGAAAGATAAAACACCGCTTTTCACCATTGCAAAACTGGATAAAATGAAGATCAGGATATGGCTTTCGGAGAAAGAACGCAGCCAGATCAAAAAAGGCATGCGTGCAGAAGCTGCAGTCAATGATAAGCGTCTCATGGGCACCATCACAGAGCTGTCGATGAGTGTGAATCCCATGAAACAAGCTTTCTATGCGGATTTATCCTTTGACAACAGTCATCTGGATATTCTCCCCGGGACTACCGCCGATGTGTGGGTTTACACCTATGAAAAGAAGAATGCCATCAGTGTCCCCCGGAATCTGGTTCTCCGGGATGGGGACCAGGCCTATGTTTTCAAGGCAAGAGATGGTACGGCCAGGAAACAAACCATTACGCTTGGCAGCGAAAACGGCATCAATTACGAGATCCTGTCGGGTCTGTCAGCAGGGGATTCGTTGATCATTAAAGGGGTTGCCAGGCTAGAAGACGGCTTTAAAATAAATATCGTGAAGTAAAGAGGCAAATCATGTTTTTAGCAAAGCTTTCGGTAAATCGCCCGGTCCTTACCACCGTAGTTCTGACCGTATTTATCATCTTCGGGGGACTCGCCTTCAGAACCCTCAATCTGAATCATATGCCCGAAGTGGAGATCCCTTATGTGACGGTAACCACGGTGTATCCCGGGGCCGGACCCAAAGAGACCGAAACACTCATCACAAAGAAAGTTGAGGACGCGGTTGCGACCATCAGTCAGATCAAGCGGATCGAATCTTATAATCTCGATGGGGTAGCCATCAGTTTAATTGAATTTGAACTGTCAAAAAATGTGAATGTCGCGAATCAGGAAGTGAAAGATAAGGTGGATCAAATTCTGAATGAGCTGCCCTCGGATGCCCAAAAACCCATCATTCAGAAAATTGATATCAATGCATTTCCCATTATGGATTTGATCCTCAGCGGCAACGAAGACCCTAGGGAACTCTACCATTTTGCCAGCACCCGTCTGAAAGACAAGCTTTCCCAGATCAACGGAGTCGCCGATGTGACGATTTCAGGAGGACAGGAGAGGGAGATTCGGGTTGCCCTGGAAAACAAGGTTGTCTATGAAAATTTCATCTCGCTCCCCCAACTCATTGGCGTACTGGGTTCACAAAATGTTGACCTCCCCAGCGGAACGTTCAAGATCGGCGATCAAGAGTACTCTGTCCGGGTGCAGGGTAAATTTCGTGCTGTCGATGAACTGAAAAACCTGCAGGTTCCCACCGTTTTCGGTAACAAACGGCTCTCACAAATCGCCGGGGTAACGGATGGCGGAAAAGAGATCCGTCGCCGGGCGGTTTATTTTGATGCAGAGACGGGAATCACCGATTCGAATGCCGTCAGGTTGTCAATCATTAAAAGTTCGGATGGGAACGAGGTGAAGGTCTCCGATGCTGTTCATGCTGCTCTGCCCGAGATACAAAAATCCCTGCCGGAAGGCTTTGGGCTCAAAATTGTCAGTGATAACTCGATCTTTACCCTTTCCTCAGTAAATGACACATTGACGAATATCCTAATGGGTGTCATTCTCACGGCTCTCATCCTGTTCATGTTCCTGTTCAACATACGGTCAACCATCATCGTTGCCCTGTCGATGCCCGCCTCCATCATCTCTACTTTTCTGCTGTTCCAGTGGTTTGACATGACGCTGAATGTCATGTCCCTGATGGGTATTTCCGTTTCTGTTGGTGTCCTTGTATCAAACTCGGTGGTGGTTATCGAAAATATCTTTAGGCATAAAAATCTCGGTAACAGCAATCGTGAAGCGGCTATAAAAGGTACAACAGAAGTGGCTGTGGCCGTCATTGCCGCAACCTTGACCAATGTAGTGGTATTCCTTCCCATCGCCAATATGTCCACGATGGTGGGTATGTTCATGAAAGAACTGGCACTGGCGGCGGTCTTTTCTACATTATTTTCCCTGTTGTTTTCTTTCACTCTCACCCCCATGTTGGCGGCATTGATGTTCAAAAAGCAAGGGAAGGCAGGGAAATTCACAGCCAAAGTCGATCAATTTTACAGACGCTGGGATACCTATTACCGCAAGGTTCTGACGCTTGCCCTCACCAATAAATTGGTCAGCACCGTGATCATCCTGGCAGCTTTCGGTTTGTTTGTTCTCTCTCTGATTTATTACGGACCAAAAATCGGCTTTGACATGATACCCCAATCCGATAACGGTCAGGTTCAGGTTACCGTTGAATTGCCCCAGGAATATAACCTGCACGAAACCGGTGCCGTTTTAAGTGCCATGGAGGCCAAAATCAAAGACTATCCCGGAATCACCAGTATCGTAACGGAACTGGGCAAGATCACCGATATGAATGCAGGAGCAAATGTAGCGAGAATGGATGTCAATCTGGTCCTGCCGAATGAACGGGATAAGAAACTGGACTCTTACATTGCTTCGTTTGTGAAGGAATTCTCAACGATCCCCAATGCACGGCTGATCACAGTGGATTACAAATCCTTTTCCAGCCAGAACGGTTCTCCGCTGCAGTTTTTTCTGTTGGGGCAGGATCTGACGGAATTGAATCGCCTGAAGGATGAGATCTTTGAAAAAATTAAAGATGTGCCGGGCTTGATCAATCTAGATCAGAGCTCCCGGATGGGAAAACCTGAAATAACGATTACGCCCAACAGGACCAAACTGGCTGATACGGGAATCACGGCACAGGAAATCGCTCTCACCGTCAGGGTAGCCCTTGAAGGGATCACGGCCTCAAAGTATCTGGAGAGCGGTGATGAGTACGACATTAAGGTAACCCTCGAAGACGCCTCGGTAGATACGCCTGAAAAGGTCGGGGGAATTGTGATTCCATCGAGGAACGGGAGCCGCTACCGCATTGCCCAGTTGGCAGATGTCGAGTTCACTACCAGCTATTCAAAGATTCTGCACAGGGACAAATATGTGGCAATACAGTTCACGGGTTCGCCGGCGCCCGGTGTCCCCCTGGGGAATGTAGTGGATGAGATCGAGCAGAGATTGGAAGATGTGACCTTCCCTCCGGGATACCTGATCAAATGGGCCGGCATGACCGAGATGATGAAAGACATGGTTGCTGATATGTCCTTTGCTTTCTTGCTGGCCATTGTCCTGACCTATTTGTTGTTGGCTGCCATACTGGAAAGTTTCATTCAGCCGATTTTCATTCTGCTCACAGTACCCCTGGCAATCATCGGTGTCCTGGCATCTTTATATTATACGGGGATTTCTTTTGCCATCACTTCCCTGATGGCGATAATTATGCTCATCGGTATCGTGGTGAACAATGCAATTCTGATGCTGGATTACACCAACCAATTGGTGCGTGAACAAGGTAAAACCGCCAAAGAAGCCCTCATCGAGGCCTGCCCCACCAAACTCAAACCCATCGTCATGTCCACATTAGCCATCGTCTTGGGAATGCTGCCCCTGGCGATCGGAGTGGGGTCATCCGGTGTGGAAATGCGCCAGCCCCTGGGTGTGGTTTCTGTAGGTGGACTGCTGGTCTCAACTGTGCTAACCCTTTTCGTCGTACCGGCATTTTATTATATCTTTGAAGACCGGAAGAAGACCAGAGGAAAACCGGAATGAATAAATCAGCCGGGGGCTGTTAAAGCTTTACGGGGAATTGAGGAAGATCGGTTTGCGGATACCAGACCACTATTGGGGAATAGAGCTGAAACTTCATTGACACCGTCGTCTCTTGACTATGCGTTTGCGTCTTTCAATTCTGTAATGTTTGGGGAAGAGGGCAGTCCTAA
>CAZIYQ010000063.1:0-13362 GCA_964543505.1 uncultured bacterium
AGACGGTCAACAATAATTTCAAGATGTAATTCCCCCATGCCAGAGATCAGTATTTGGCCAGTGTCCTTATCGGATTTTACCCGAAAGGTAGGATCTTCTTCGGCAAGCTTAAGAAGTGCTACATTAAGATTTTCCTGATCAACCTTGCTTTTTGGCTCAACCGTTATTGATATGACCGGGTCAGGAAATTCCATTGCTTCAAGCAGGATTGGAGATTTGATGGAACACAAGGTATGTCCGGTCTTGGTGTACTTCATTCCAATGACTGCTGCAATTTCACCGCAAGTAACTTTCGACCTGTCTTCACGCTTCGCAGCATGCATGAGCATCAGTCTTCCAACCCGTTCTTTTTTCCCGGAGACCGGATTATATATAGATTCACCGGTACTGACACTCCCGGAATAAACTCTAAAAAAGGTTAGACGGCCTACATAGGGGTCGGTCATGATCTTAAAAGCCAAAGCACAGAAAGGTTCATCGTCTTTGGGGTTTCTTATAATCGTTTTTTCATGATCATTTACATCCACACCAGTGATGTGACCGACGTCTAAAGGGGATGGCAGAAAATCGATAACGCTGTCCAAGGTCCGTTGAACGCCTTTATTTTTAAAAGCAGAGCCACATAATGTGGGGATCATTGATCCATCAATACAGGCTAATCTGATGGCCTTTTTAATCTCGTCTGGCAGGATTTCTTCTTCCGCAAGATATTTGTCCATTAAACGCTCATCATAAGAAGCAACTTCTTCCACAAGATGATGACGCCATTTTTGCGCTTCTTCAATTAAGTCTTTTGGGATATTAACATATTCGAAAGTTGCCCCATCTTCGGAAGTGTACACAATTGCTTCCATTTTCACAAGATCAATGAGCCCCGTAAAAAGATCGCCTGCTCCAATAGGGAGTACAACGGGTACGGGATTTGCTTTTAATCGGTCTTTGAGCATTTGAAGTACATTATAAAAATCCGCACCAATGCGGTCCATTTTATTTACAAAGGCAATTCTTGGAACATTATATTTATCCGCTTGACGCCAAACCGTTTCTGATTGAGGCTCAACCCCACCCACGGCACAAAAAAGGGCAATTGCCCCATCAAGCACTCGAAGAGAACGCTCTACCTCAATGGTAAAATCCACATGCCCCGGCGTATCGATTATATTGATTCGATCACCCTTCCAAAAGGCAGTGGTAGCAGCAGATGTAATCGTGATTCCACGTTCTTTCTCCTGCTCCATCCAGTCCATTGTTGCGGCGCCGTTATGAACCTCACCGAGCCGGTGCGTTCGGCCGGTATAATACAAAATACGCTCCGTCAATGTGGTCTTACCTGCATCGATGTGAGCCATTATACCGATATTACGGACGTGGGATAAAGGAATTTTTTGCACTATTTACCTGAAGTGAGCAAAGGCTTTATTAGCCTCAGCCATTTTATGAGTATCTTCTCTTTTCTTCACTGCACCGCCTTCACTTTTAGAAGCGGCTATAAATTCTGCTGCCAGACGATCAGCCATTGTGCTACCGCGTCTTGATTTTGCATATTTTATCAGCCAGCGCATAGCAAGTGCCATTCGGCGATTATCAGAAACCTCCGTCGGAACCTGATAAGTCGCACCACCAACCCTTTTAGACTTAACCTCTAAAACCGGAGCGACATTTTCAATGGCTTTTTTAAACACATCAAGACTTTCCGATTTCTTATCCTTGGATTTGATTATCTCAAGGGAATTATAAAATATTTTTTCAGCCGTGCTTTTTTTACCAGCATTCATCAAATTATTGATGAATTTGGCTACCAGCAAATCTCCGTATAACGGGTCTGGTAATATTTCTCTTCTTTCGGGTCTTCTTCTACGCATAAGTATTCACAATTATTTTGGCTTTTTTACACCGTATCTGGAACGGCTGGTTTTTCGGCCTTCGACCCCCGCAGGGTCCAATACGCCGCGAATTACATGATATCTGACTCCCGGTAAGTCCTTTACCCTTCCACCTTCTATCAAGACGATTGAGTGCTCCTGCAGATTATGCCCTTCGCCAGGGATATAGGCCGTTACCTCCTGTCCGGTGGACAGGCGAACACGAGCTACTTTACGTAAAGCTGAATTAGGTTTCTTCGGTGTCGTAGTATAGACACGAGTACAAACGCCTCTCTTCTGTGGACACCCCTTTAATGCGGGCACCTTACTCTTGCGCTTTTGTACTTTTCTTCCTTTTCTAACAAGTTGATTTATTGTCGGCATTTAATCTCCAAAAAAGCCTATAAAATTACGACTATTTTATTTTCGTAAACAATTAATTAATTAATTTAAATTAACAAAATCATCACCGGATTCATACCCTTCAAAGTCATTATCATCACCTGTCTCATTAGTTGAACGCACAGTAATATTCCGGTTTTTAGGTGCACCAGTTCCCGCTGGAATTAATCGGCCAATGATGACATTTTCTTTTAATCCGTTTAAGTGGTCTGTTTTCCCCTCGACTGCGGCATCTGTTAGCACCCTTGTGGTTTCCTGGAAGGATGCGGCTGATATAAAACTTTCAGTGTTCAAAGCAGCTCGTGTGATTCCCAGGAGAAGAGGTTTAAAAGTTGCAGGTTGGGCCTTCGTTGATTTAATTATTTTTTTACCAGATTCCTTCAGCTCCTTGTTCATTTCCCTTATATTCGTAATTTGGGTAATATCGCCGATTTGATAATCTGAGTCACCAGCATCAATAACAACTGCTTTCTTGAGAATCTCATTATTCAGATTCTTCACGATAAATTTCCCAATCCGATCACCAGGAAGATACTGGGTATCTCCGGAATCTAAAATTTCAACTTTCCGCATCATCTGACGGACAATTACTTCGATGTGCCTGTCATTAATTGTTACCCCCTGCAATCGATAGACTTCCTGGATCGCCTCAACGAGATATTCCTGGATCCTGGCGGCACCCCGAATGGCAAGAATATCTTGCGGCGAGACAGACCCTTCACATAATCGGTCTCCGGCAAAGGCAAAATCTCCCTCATGCACGATAACATGTTTTCCGTAAGGAATCTTATAAACCTTCTCCTCTTCCCGCCCAATTATATGGATCTCTCTTACACCACGTTTAATTTTACCGTGCTTGACCGTGCCATCAATTGCTGTCACGACTGCAGGATTGCTGGGCTGACGAGCTTCGAACAATTCAGCAATACGTGGCAAACCACCAGTTATATCCCTGGTTTTCCCTGTTTCCCTTGGGATTTTAACCATGATATCACCAGCTTTCACAGATTGACCATCTTTTACCAGAACCGTAGCTTTTACGGGTAAAATGTTTGAGCTGCCGGGTATGGTCTCACCGTTTGAATTCAGCAAAGTAATTCTGGGATTGAGATTCCGGTTGCGGGACTCAGTAATTACTGCCATCTTTTTCCCACCCTCTACGGCCTCTTCAACATAAGTTTCATTTTCGATAATATCATCAAAATGAACAGACCCATTTTCCACAGCGAGGATGACATCCGTATAGGGATCCCATCTGAAAAGGACCGTGCCACCTTTAACCTTTTCACCATCTTTTACCAGTAGAATTGATCCGTAAGGAATATTTCTAGAGGATAATGCCCTTCCTGAATCATCAATTACTTCAACAATCCCTTTGCGAGCAATGACTATATTTTGAGCCTCTCCAGTCTCATCATCAGTTACTTCAACGGTTTTTACCATATCATTTAATTTGATAATACCACCTCTTTTAGTGGTCGTTTCGGATTGTTCAACAATCCTTGCAGCCGTACCACCAATGTGAAAAGTTCTCAATGTCAACTGGGTACCAGGCTCACCAATTGACTGGGCAGCCATTATACCAACGACGTCCCCAATCAGAACTGGCCGATTTACGGCTAAATTAATACCATAACATTTTTTACAGATACCGCGTTCTTCTTCGCAAGTAAGTATTGATCTGGCTTTAACCTGATAAACATTGCTTTCTTCAATTTTCTGTGCGATGTTATAATCAATTAAGACATCCGCATCAACTATCTTATTTCCATCAATTGGGTCAATTACTGGTTCCAATGTTGTCCGACCAAAAATCCTGTCTATCATGGGTTCAATGATATCTTCACCCTCTTTCAGGTCTTCCATAATGACACCTTGGATAGTTCCACAATCGTCTCTTGAGATGGTAACATCCTGTGCCACATCTACCAAACGACGAGTCAGGTAACCAGCATCCGCAGTTTTTAGGGCCGTATCCGCTAATCCTTTACGAGCACCATGAGTAGAAATAAAATACTCAAATACAGTCAATCCTTCCTTAAAATTGGATTTGATAGGGTTTTCAATAATCTCACCGGCGGATCCCGTCATACTTTTTTTAGGCTTGGCCATCAACCCACGCATTCCCGCGAGCTGTTTAATCTGGTCCTGACTGCCACGAGCACCGGAGTTCGCCATCATATACAAGGGATTAAATCCCTGACGATCACTTTCGAGCTCAACAAACATCTGGTGAGCAACCTGTTGGGTGGTATGGGTCCAAATATCGATGATCTTATTATAACGCTCACCTTCAGTTAAAATCTGTCGGTCAAACTTATCCTGGATGATTTTCACTTCTTTATCGGACTTACCAATAATTTCGCCCTTGCTGTTTGGAATGAGGATGTCAGAAATAGCAATGGAAGCTCCACTTTTAAAGGCGTAATAAAATCCCATATCCTTCAATTTATCAAGGAACTGGACTGTCAGATAGTTACCTTTCTCTCTGTAACACATTCCAACAATGTTTTCCAGAACCTTCTTTGTAATAACCTGATTAAAATATGGCATACCTTCAGGAAGGATACTATTGAAGAGAATTCGCCCTATCGTGGTTTCCCGAGTCCAGTTTTCATCATCTTTATAGTCAACAATGGCATGAAGATCCATTTCCTTATTATCTACTGCTATCTGTGCTTCCTGATGTGAAGAAATAATAGATCCCTCTCCCAAAACTCCTTTTTTGGGCAATGTTAAATAATGTATGCCCAACACCATGTCCTGAGAGGGTATTGCTATAGGTTTACCATTAGCAGGATGTAAAATATTATGGCTTGATAACATTAACAGCCAGGCTTCCATCCTCGCCTCAGCTGAAAGCGGTACGTGGACAGCCATTTGGTCACCATCAAAGTCTGCATTAAAGGCAGCACAAACTAAAGGATGAAGATGTATTGCACGGCCATCAACCAAAACTGGTTGGAATGCCTGGATACCAAGTCTGTGCAAAGTCGGAGCACGATTTAATAAAATTGGATGATCCCTAACGACATATTCAAGTACTTTAAATACTTCAGGTGATTTCTTTTCAACGATCATTTTCGCACTGCGTGGAGTTCTGGTATAACCGCGGTCGATTAATTGTTTTATAACCTGAGGTTTGAATAACTCAATAGCCATCTCTTTTGGAAGACCGCATTCGTGCAGCTTTAAATGAGGACCAACAACAATTACAGAACGCCCCGAATAATCTACTCGTTTTCCTAAAAGATTCTGGCGGAAACGACCCGTTTTACCTTTGAGAGAATCGCTGAGTGATTTGAGCGGTCTGCGGGTTCCACTACGAACAGCAGATTGCAAGCGACTGTTATCGAGCAGAGCATCAACGGCTTCCTGAAGCATTCTTTTTTCATTACGCAGGATGACATCGGGCGCCTTGATCTCGAGAAGTTGTTTTAGACGGTTGTTACGGATGATGACTCGGCGATATAGATCGTTTAGATCGGAAGCAGCAAATCTTCCGCCATCCAGTGGCACCAGAGGCCTGAGTTCAGGTGGTATTACCGGAAGAATACTGACAACCATCCAGTCGGGTTTATTGATAATTTTTTTCTGTGCCCGGGGATCAAACTGTTTAAGAACGCGCAAGCGTTTTAAAGCATTCTCTTTCTTCTGCATGGATATTTTTTGTGTCTTAACCATGATCGTCAAATCTTCAATGGTTTTAACAACATCCAGGTCAGATAGCAGGCGTCGAATTGCACCTCCACCCATCATGGCTTCGAAATATCGATCCTCATCGACATCATCTTCTGAAACAGTGCCCATTCCATACTGTTCTTCTAATTCGAGATATTCTTCTTCGCCAATGAGCTCCCCATATTGCCTGTCAGTTGCTCCCGGATTGGTAATGACATATTTCTCATAATATGTGACGGACTCAAGCTGTTTAGTTGTATAGCCAAGAAGATAGCTGATTTTACTGGGAATAGAACGTAAAAACCAGATATGAACAACAGGAACGGAAAGGGTGATATGCCCAATTCTTTCCCGACGGACGGTCTTGCGGGTTACCTCTACTCCGCATCTGTCACAGATGATTCCTCTGTACCGGATGCGTTTGTATTTACCACAGTGGCATTCCCAGTCTTTTGTGGGACCAAAGATTTTCTCACAAAATAAACCATCCTTCTCAGGCTTATAAGATCTGTAATTGATGGTTTCTGGTTTTAATACTTCACCATGGGATCTCTCTAGAATTAACTCTGGAGACGCAATTCCAAGGGTAATAGATTTGAAAGTGTTAGCCTTGCGGCTTGACATGCTTGAGAATGCCACAGTATTCCTCCTGGAATTTAATCTAAAATAACGTTTAACCCAAGACCTTCAAGTTCTTTGACAAGAACATTAAAAGACTCAGGTACATTTGCATCGGGTGGGTTTGTGCCTCGAACTAACGAATTGTATAAACGATTACGTCCTTCGACATCATCAGATTTCACCGTTAAAACTTCCTGAAGTGTGTGGGCAGCTCCGTAGGCTTCTAATGCCCAGACCTCCATCTCACCAAACCTTTGACCTCCTGATTGTGCTTTACCGCCAAGAGGTTGTTGCGTAATCAGAGAATATGGCCCTGTCGATCTTGAGTGCATTTTATCATCTACCTGGTGAGATAATTTCATCATATAGATTACACCAGAAGTCACCTTATCTTCAATTTTTTCACCGGTTCTGCCATCCCATAGATCAATCTTACTATTCTCAGGCAATCCAGCTTCAATTAATAGTCTTTGGATTTCATCAGGCGGAGCACCATTAAATACAGGAGTTGCAAACATGCGTTCAGTTTTTTCACCGATCCAGCCAAGCATCGTTTCATAGAGCTGGCCAAGATTCATTCGGGAAGGAACGCCCAGAGGATTCAATACAATATCCACTGTTGAACCATCCTCCATGAAGGGCATATCATTTTCTGGAACGATGATAGAAATTATTCCCTTATTCCCATGGCGCCCGGCCATTTTGTCTCCAACTGAAATTTTACGCTTTTGTGCGAGGTATACTTTTGCCAGCTTCATAACACCCTGCTGCAGATCATCCCCGACTTTCAGCTTATAGACTTCCTTTTCAAGTCGTTCTTCTAATTGTCTAAGATTTTTCTGATAGTTTTCCCAAATCTTCAAAATGTTGTTCCATACAGCTGGATTTTCAACCCAGGGAGATTTAAGAGAAACTCTATCCAGATCTAAATTTTCAACGCGATCACGGGTCAGGAGAGTTTTGGCTTTAATCAGTGTTTTGTTGTCTATGGCGGATCGAATTCCACCCGAAGTCTGATCCTCTAATTGATTAAAGAGTAAAAGATCCCTTTTCTCCATCAATTTTACACGATCTTTTCTGGCTGCTCGTTGCAATTCTCTGATTTGTGCTTTCTCTTCTGATCGGATAGCTACACTTTTCCGCTCAAAAAGCTGTGTACTGATAACAACGCCTGAAATCCCTGCATTGCAACGCTTTGAGGCGTCCTTTACATCACCTGCCTTTTCACCAAATATTGCCCGTAGCAGTTTCTCCTCTGGTGTTGGATCTGTTTCCCCCTTTGGCGTGACTTTCCCTACCAGAATATCACCGGGTTCAACTTCAGCACCTTCTCGAATAATTCCAATTTCATCAAGGTTACGGGTTGCCTCCTCACTGACATTTGGAATTTCATTGGTCAGTTCTTCCTCACCTCTTTTGGTATCACGGATCTCTACTTCGAACTCTTTCATATGTATCGAAGTGAAGACATCCTCTTTTACGAGCCTTTCATTAATGATGATAGCATCCTCGAAATTGTATCCACGCCATGGCATGAAGGCAACCTTAAGATTTCGGCCCAAAGCAAGATCTCCCCCATCAGTTGCTGCACCATCTGCAATGACATCTCCTGCCTTAATCTTATCACCTGGCAGAACGAGTGGTTTTTGATTGATGCAAGTATTCTGGTTGGTTCTTAGAAATTTATTTAATTTGAAAGTCTTCAGATTTTCGTCAGGGACAAGCGTAACCTCATCCGGTTGACTTTCAGTCCGAATACCTATCTCATCTGGTTCAACTGATACTACGGTACCAGTAACATCACTCACCACGGCAGAACGCGATTCCCTGGCTAGTTTTCCTTCCATTCCTGTTCCAACTATTGGGGCATCCGGCTGCAATAGCGGTACTGCCTGACGCATCATGTTCGATCCCATGAGGGCTCGGTTTGCATCGTCGTGGCTTAAAAAAGGAATGAGGGCCGCAGAAATACTAACCATTTGACTTGGAGAAACATCAAGGTAATCAATTTCATCAGCAGAAACAATTGGGAAGTCGTCTCCTTTTCGGGCGACAATTTTGTCACTGACAAATTTATCACCCTTATATTTCTCTCCGGCCCGTGCAATATGTACCCGATCTTCATCATCTGCAGAAAGAAACTCGATTTTATCACTTATACTGTGGATACCCGCATCATTATGCTCAACCTTTCGATAGGGAGATTCAATAAATCCCAAATTATTGATGATTGCATGAGTAGCCAGTGAGCTAATCAATCCAATATTCGGTCCTTCAGGAGTCTCAATTGGGCATAATCTACCATAATGTGTGTGGTGGACGTCCCTAACCTCAAATCCAGCACGTTCTCTCGTAAGACCGCCTGGCCCCAGAGAAGACATACGACGTTTGTGCGTCACTTCGGATAGCGGATTTGTCTGATCCATGAATTGAGATAACTGACTGGTACCAAAAAAAGTGTTTAATACGGATGTGACAATTTTTGAGTTTACTAAATCCTGTGGGGTTAGACTTTCGGCTTCTCTCTGATTCATTCGTTCGCGAATTGTCCGCTGCATACGGCTAAGCGCTATATTTAACTGATTGGCAAGTTGTTCGCCTACAGTCCGAACGCGCCGATTTCCCAAATGATCAATATCATCTGGTCCATTTACACCCTTCCTCATCGAAATTAAATAATCGAAAACAGAAATTATGTCGTCGCGTGTCAGTACGGGTTCATCAATAGGTTTATGCAGATTGAATTTTTTGTTGATACGATACCTCCCAACTTGACCCAGATCATATTTCTTTGTCGAGAAAAACATCTTCTCGATAAATTTCTGAGCAATCTCAAAGTTAGGTGCTTCACCTGTCCTGACGTGTTGATATAGCAGCATCAGCGCATCTTCGGTTCCCTCGGTTGGATCTTTGCCAAAGG
Organism: uncultured bacterium; assembly: GCA_964543505.1. GTDB lineage: Bacteria > Fidelibacterota > Marinisomatia > SCGC-AAA003-L08 > JACNLC01 > JAADGM01. Next base: position 9,487 of record CAZIYQ010000063.1, read on the forward strand.
TATTCAGCAGCATTTCAACCGCCAGTTCCTCACCAACCTTACCAACGTATAATTCTTTAATACCGTGATCTTTCCAAACGTTTAGATACTCCTCGGTAATGACCGTACCGGCTTCATTAAGTATTTCACCGGTTTCTTTATCAACAACGTGATCGATGATGGGCCTGCCCACCAAGGCTTTCTTTTGCGAGATTTTTACTTCTTCACAAAGATGGAAAGCATCAAATATATCCTTGTTTGTTGAAAAACCAATTGCCCGAAGCAGCAGAGTTGCAGGGAATTTCCTCCGGCGGTCAATGATCGCATATATGCAATCATATATGTCTGTAGTGAAATCAACCCATGATCCACGAAATGGAATGATTCTCGCTTTGTAGAGTTTTGTTCCATTGGGATGGATGGACGTATCGAAAAATACTCCAGGGGAACGCTGAAGCTGACTAACAATGATTCGTTCAGCCCCATTAATAATGAAAGTTCCTCTATCAGTCATATAGGGGATATTGCCAAAGAAAACATCCTGTTCTATACTCTGCACATACTTACTGCGGTCATCTTCATCAGTAATATGCAGAACAAAGCGAACCTTCAGGGGCACCGTATAGGATATACGACGCTCAAGACATTCTTTGACGGTATATTTGGGTAACCCGAGGTAGTAGTACTTGTACTCAAGAACGTAGTTCTTGTGAGAATCTTCTACGGGGAACATACTACGGAATACGGCTTCGAGTCCTTTATTTTTTCGTTTTTCTACAAGGATATCCTCTTGCAGAAACTCTTCATAAGACTCTAATTGAATGGCAAGCAGATCAGGAGCTGCAATCAGCTCGTCTACGGTGCCAAAACTTTGCCGCTTCACATAACGGTCAGATTTCACAACCAAAGTGAATCCCTCCTATGAGATTGTTGATATGAAACGCAGATTTTTGCTGTGGATTGTGGCTTTTTGAGAAAAGAATGAGCTGCAATTATTTAACGGTAATTGTCGCTCCAGCTTCCTCTAATTTAGCTTTAATTTGTTCAGCTTCATCCTTAGTAACACTTTCTTTGATGGGTGAAGGTACACCGTCAACCAATGCCTTGGCTTCTTTTAAACCCAATGCGGTGATTTCGCGAACGGCCTTAATCACATTGATTTTCTTTTCACCAAAGCTTTCTAAAACAACATCAAATTCTGTCTGTTCTTCAGCAACGTCAGCTACGGCGGAAGCGGGGTCAGCCGCTACGGCAACAGGTGCTGCAGCTGTGACACCAAACTTCTCTTCAATATCTGAAATCAATTGTGAAATATCAAGCATGTTGGCTTTTTCAAGATAATCCATAACATTTTCGCGTGTTATATCTGCCATTTTTATTCTACTCCTGAACTTTTTTTTATTTTGTTTTAAACTTTTATTTTTCTAAGACTATCAAGCGTGCCAGCCAATTTCGTCATTGATGCATTCAATGTAGCGGCGAGTTTTGTCATGGGTTGACTTAGACCACTGATAAATTTGGCTATTAATTCGTCTCGTGTTGGCAATTTTGCCAAGTCGTTGAATTTATCCGCTTCGAAACGCTCACCTTCGAAGAGGATACCAACAACTTCAAGGTTTTCATTTTTTTTAATAAATTCTTTAATTACACGAGCAGGATCAGAAGGATCATTCTTTGAATAAGCTATGCTGATCTGTCCGGTAAAAAAATCATCAATGTTTGTAAAACCAGCCTTGTGAGCTGCGATCTTGGCTAAAGTGTTTTTTGAAACTCGATATTTAACACTTTTATCCCGAAAATCATCCCTCAATTGTGTAACTTGAGGCACGTCTAACCCTGAATAATTTGTGAAGTATATACCTACAGATTCTTCAAAATCTTTTTGTATGGTTTCTATAATTTCTGCTTTGCGTTGTGTTGGCATTCTAATACCTATGCAATGATACTTGCTTTGTCAATTTTGATTCCTGGCCCCATCGTAGATGAAATTGTAACTTTCTTAAGATAAGTGCCCTTTGCTGAAGAAGGTTTAGCTCTCATTAAAGCATCCACCAGCGCTTTTATGTTTTCAACAATTTTATTGTTATCGAACGAAACCTTTCCGACCCCCGCGTGAATGATACCATTTTTTTCAACTCGGTATTCAATTTTGCCAGCCTTGACTTCCAGAACAGCTTTACCAATATCCATAGTAATCGTTCCCGTCTTTGGATTTGGCATCAAACCCCTGGGTCCCAATATTCTTCCTAATTTACCAACTTGACCCATCATATCCGGCGTAGTCAGCAGAACATCAAAGTCAGTCCAACCTTCTTGAATTTTGGTAATATATTCATCTGATCCAACAAAATCTGCACCAGCTTCTTCAGCTTCAGTTGCCTTTTGACCCTTGGTAATGACGAGGACCTTTACATCCTTCCCCGTTCCATGAGGAAGCGCTACTGTACCCCTAATCATCTGATCTGCAACCCGGGGGTTTACACCAAGATTAACGGCAATATCGACAGTTTCATCAAATTTGGCCAATAAATTCTTTTTTATCAGAACAACCGACGCCTCTATATCGTAGTCTTTGAGTCGATCAGTATTTGCCAGATTTTCCCTATATTTTTTCCCGTGCTTCATATCAACCTTCCAATACAATGCCCATGCTTTTTGCAGTACCCTCGACCATTCTCATTGCAGATTCAATGTCTTTTGTATTAAGATCAGGCATCTTTACTTCTGCAATTTGTTTGATCTGCTCGGCTGTAACCTTACCTACTTTTTCACGATTGGGTTCACCAGAGCCTTTTTTTACTTTTGAAGCTTCAAACAACAAAAAAGAAACCGGTGGCGTCTTTGTAATAAAAGTAAAGGATCTATCTGCAAAAACGGTAATCTCAACGGGTATAATTTTTCCCATTTGATCCTGTGTTTTTGCGTTAAATGCTTTACAGAATTCCATAATATTGACCCCGTTCTGACCCAACGCAGGACCTACCGGTGGAGCTGGATTTGCCTTGCCTGCGGGTATCTGGAGTTTGATAAAACCTGTGACTTTTTTTGCCATTTGCTTTCTACTTTTCTATTTCGACTTGAAAAAAATCTAATTCGACGGGAGTTGGTCTGCCAAAAATCGATACCGATACTTTAACTTTTTTCTTGTCCTCATTAATTTCTTCAACAAACCCATTAAAGTCAACGAACGGTCCATCAACAACTTTTACAGCATCACCAAGTTTAAAGGGAGTAGCTAAAACCTCCTGCCCTTCCTTGGACTGAACCTCGCCCATGATACGCGTAACTTCATCTTCCCTGAGAGGTACGGGTTGAGATATGGTCCCAATAAACTTAATTACATTCTGGGTATTCTCTACCACATAGCGGCTTTCCTTGGTCATCTCCATTTTAATGAGAATGTATCCCGGGAAGAAAACTTTGTCACGAATACGCTTTTTATTATTGCGTACATCAACAACTTTTTCCGATGGGATGAATATCTCCCCGATCAAATCCGTAATACCGTGATCTTCAAGTTCACGGAGGATATAATCTTCAACTTTCTTTTCTTTTCCAGAGATGACTCTTAATGAATACCACTCCATAGGAGTTTTATTTTCCTCCAATTATCCATGACATGAACTCGGTCAGTCCATAATCAATAAAAAACAGGAAAATTGCTATCACAACTGAAAATACACCTACAACAACCGATGATGAAAGCAGTTCGTCTTTAGAGAGCCAAGACACTTTTTTCATTTCGATCGTTATACTTCTAAAGTAATTTTTAATTTTTTCTATCACGGATAAATTCTCCGAAGACACTCTATTTATTGAGTTAATATTCAACCCCAAAGATCGCAGGTGAGGAAGGACTCGAACCCTCAACTCCCGGCTTTGGAGGCCGGTGCTCTA
>CAZIYQ010000064.1:0-13280 GCA_964543505.1 uncultured bacterium
TGAAAAACGAGCCGCCCTCCTTGAATTTCTAAAGGAAGCAATGAGAACCAGCTGTTTCCATTAGCATCAAATATCTGCAGGGTAAGGTATGTTTCTTCCATATCCAGGGCTTCTGGTGCTATCGTAACTTCGAATTCTGCGAAAGCTTCACCTGCAGTATCAATCGACCCCAGTTCGACGGGTGTTTCATCAAAAGTTAAAAGCCCGGAGTCCGAATCAAGATATGCCTGCACACCCTCTGCTATATCGGTACCATAATTGGTCACAGGAACATCCAATATGAATGTTTCCCCGGGGTTGGCCAGTCCATCGCCGTTCCCTGCTGAATCATTGACAGTAAGACCAATTTGAGATAAATTCACAGAAGGTCCATCACCACTGATGGTCATTTCTCCTTCAAAAGGAATGCAATCTTTTTTAGTGACCGTAACAGCTACATCACCTGTGAATCCAGGATCAATTCCAATGGTTGCCATACCAAAACTGTCCGTATTCACGCTGGTAAAGATCTCATCATTGCTCGATACAAGGGTCACAAGAGCTCCCTCCACGGGCTCCCCTGTGTCTGTTGTAACCGTTATGGGAAGATAATTTGTTCCTAATCCTATCAAATCCGGGTAATCTGCATTCAATGGAACCGGTGTATCAGTCCACAGAGCAATGGCAGGATCTCCCATGAGGTTGTTCCAGCCAGTAAATTCACTGGTAATATTACCTTGATTGTCCGGATAAGTTTTAAAAAGTGATAGCTTACCTGCAAACAGTCCACCGCCACTCGTAGCGATTCCTCGAGAAAAGATCCCGTCATAAACTCCCATATCGACAATATTATTGGGAGCCGTATGTGTACTTGCGGTAGCAGTTCCGATGGCGGCTACAGCTCCTTTGGGATTGTTCACCGAGCCGGCACGCAGGAAGCATTCGCTTATAGACTCACCATAGCCATAACTGCCTGTAGCGCAGGTTATGAAGGTCGCGAAAGGCGTCATATGCCCATTATTTGCATTTTCAATATTCCCACAACCAAATCCACTGGTACCAATGTATCCCCTGTAGTTGAAATAAGATACCCCTGATTCCAGCATGTCCTGCATCCAACTGGAATAACCTCCAACATAATTGTCATAAACTTCCTCATAACCCCAGTTTTCCAGGAGATTGCCGATGTACATATTGGTATTGATCACCGACAGACCCGAATGAGAGGGATCGCCTACAAGCGCGACCCTCTCGAACCAGTTATTGTCGGTAAAGACCGCCTTTTCATAATCAATGGTTTTACTGGCCACAACTGCCATTTCAGTCGAATTGTTCACTGATATTCTGCCAATAAGCACTTCGGGCAGCAGATCATCCCCAGCAAGCTGACAATAGGGATGGTCACTGTCTCCACCGTTCATGGAATAATTCGGAATATTAAAAGAACTCCCCACATCTCCTACCAATGCCACGTATTCCGGTGGTGGATTAAAAGTCTCAAAGGCATCCTGAATGTAATTTTTGATCTGATTACTGGAAGAGCCCGTCTCATCAGTATTTGCCGTGTAAACCACATATCCCCGCTGATGTCGCCAGTTTTTCAGCGCTTGAAAGGAGGGCAGTGTGATAGCACCATCGGAACCTCCCCCACAGATGTAAAGAATTGCGGGAGCCTGATAATCCTCATCTCTAATATCGGGTTCATAATTAACGACTAACGAACTGAAAAGCTGCTCAAATACTCTTGAACGGGGCATCTCCACAGTGGGCGTAATCTCCCGGGTTCCGGTTTCGAAAACATGGATCTCGATTTCGTCGTACACCTCCAGTTCATGAGAGCCGGCGTGGTATTTAAAGGGGATGATGCTGATGGGCAAGAGTTCCAGATAGCGCATCACTTTCGGTGATGAAAGGTGGATGTTGTTTTCCGGATAGCTGTTGTTTGAACTATAAAAAGATTCGTCCATCACTTCAATGGTATTGTCACTGCGCTCTTTCCTCAAATCCTGCATGGGATAGACGGTGATATCCTGAATGACTGTCGAATGGATCACCTCATAGGTTGCCCCATATTCGATCCCGGGCTCCATCTTATAGAGCAGGCTGAACACCATCAGTTCAGGAAAACCGGCGTCGTTGGTATAGCCTGCATCAACCGCAGTTAAACGGGTTTTTCCGTTGACATCTTCGGTCGTGTAATCGCCCAGAGTAAAGTTTAAGCGGGTTGCATCTTGATCTTTCTCGATCACATTAAAATGGTCGTCTGGAAAAGCAAAAATCAGGAAAGCAAGAACCAGAAATGCCCTGTAAAGGTTTGGTGTGGACATGAATCTCTCCCTTTCAATCTTCAAATTAAACAGTCACAAAATACAAACGAAATTAGAAGTGACTGAATTTGCAAGATACTGATTTGTTTGTATCTCTATGTAAATTCTAAATGAGAATAGCAGGTGTCCATAGTATTTGCGGATATCCAGTTGTCCCCGTATCAAATTTTGGGTAAAAAAATGCCCCGAAGGACGAACCTAGCGGGGCAATAATTTAAAGTATATGGGGGTTATCCGTTTAGGATAGCATTGATCATCAGGATTACGTCGAGAATATTTACATTACCATCTTGATTCAAATCTGAAAGATAGGTTTCAAGGGGGGATAGATCGGAAATATTCAGGGTGTAGTTCACAGCCAAAACAATATCTTCCACATTGATCTCTCCATCCTGATTCACGTCACCCAACATCAGGGCCATGGGCAGCTGTGTCGTGATGAATAAAGACGTTTCATCGCTGAGTTCCAGAGCTGCAGGAGCCCATTCATTATTGAAGGTATATTGCAGACCCACATTCCCAAGTTGATTCTCAGTACCAATGGTTGAGTAACCACCGTGATGGGGCGTATATCCGCCGAAATTACCATCGGTCGTGTTATTGAAATCTTTATATTGCAACAGGATTTCTCCGTCACCGGTTCGAGTCAGTGTATTGTACAGGATGGCCTGGAAAGTCTCGAGACTGTTTTCATCGTAAGTATGCATCTCTGACCATTCAATGATTACATAACCTTCGTCCTCATTGATATATTTGTACACTTGCCCACCTCCTGATGTTTTGAGATCATCCCAAAATACGGCCAACATGGGTGAAGGCCCTCCTGCTCCAGGGATTGGATAATTCCTGAAAGAGCGCATATCTGTATCTCCAAAACCTATCCAGCCGTTGGTAGAAACGGAAATCTCGTTGTAATCCATACCATAATAGGTAAACGTGAAAGGCAGAGTTACGTGAGCCGTCTGCTGGCTGGTGGGGTTGCCATCGCCATTATCTGTCATATTCAGGCTGGTACCACTCCCGCCATGATCAGGGTCAATTTCCTGCCAACCGTAGGGTAATGCCAGATTATAGCCCATATCCTCACTGCCATAGATGAAATAGCCATAGCTGTCGGGACCCATTGGTTCATTGACAGTTGCATCACCGACCTGTAACTGGAGATATTCAATCCTATCATAACCCTGTGAACTTTGCAGGTGTACTTCGATGGAGAAGATACTGCCATTGATAATATCACCACTGCAAGCAACAGTGAAGGCTTCCTGTGATGTAAGGGTTTCTCCAGCACTAAAATCACCCCACGTCAATGCAGGGTTACTGATCTCAAGAAGAGATGGAACATAACTTACTTCTGCAGTAACATTTGTTAATTCCATCGACCCCTGATTTTTCAATTCTAAAGACACTTCAGCTGTATTCCCATGATTGAGATATCCGCTGACCACCTGATAAGATGATAAATTCAAATGTCCGCCATGCAGCACGAGAGACAAAAAAGATGACCAGGCGTTACCGGAAGCATCTGTGATATGAACAAAAACACCTAGGTCTTCAAGATCAATGGCGTCAGCAGCAACAGAAAATTCAAAAACCTGACTGGCTGAAGCCCCAGATTCAAGCACACCGTAATCGAGAGTAGAACTTGTGATGTTTATATTTTCGGATGCAGATTCGAGCCAGGCCTGAACACCGTCAGCAGCGTCGGTACCAAAATTCTGCAGAGGAACCGTCAAACTGATGGCTTCACCGGGGTTGATCAACCCATCTCCGTTACCGGTCGTGTCGTCAATGCTCAAACCAGCTGATTCGAGATTTACAATAGGACCCGAGGTCACGATGTGAAACTCTCCCTCAACGGGTTTGTAATTACGCTTGGCGACGGTAAGATCAACCTGTCCACTCACCGAAGGGTCAAAAGATACAATGGCATGACCGCTGGCATCCGTGAAGACACTGGTAAAAATTGAATCATTGTTGTTGACCGCTGTCACCAAGGCTCCTTCAACGGGTGTACCGGCATCATCTGTTACCACAACATCCAGATAATTCGAGCCAAATCCAATTTGGCTGTCGTAGGTGACATCCATAATTGTAGGCGTGTCTGTCCATAACCGCAATGCAGGGTCGCCCATGAGATTGTTCCAGCCTGTAAATTTACTGGTGATATTGGCGGGATTTGACGGATAAGTATTGTAGAGAGATAATTTCCCGGCAAACAATCCACCTGCAGCTGTTTCAATTCCTTGGGAAAAAATTCCGTTGTAGATACCCATATCAACAATATTGTTGGGTGCTGTATGTGTGCTGGATGTGGCAGTTCCAATGGCTGCTACTCCGCCCTTGGGGTTATTCACGGAGCCTGCACGTAGAAAACATTCGATGATGGCTTCACCGCCCCAATCAGAAGCAAAATTCCCCGTACCGCAGGTGATGAAGGTAACGAATGGGGTCATCTGACCATTGTTGGCATTGTTGATGGATGAGCAGCTGAATCCCGAAGTTCCGATGTAACCCCGGTAGTTCATGTAACCCGTACCTTCTTCCAATTGGTTTTGCATCCAGCTTGAAAACCCGCCGGAAAAGCGAGTGCGGACATCTTCCATACCAAAATTATTCATGATATTTTCGATGTATTGATTAGTGATAATGGTCGAGATGCCTGAACTCGACGGGTCACCGATAAGGGCAGCCTTCTCAAACCAGTTATTCCCCATATAGTCTGCATGTTCATAGTCCAGAGTCTTACTGATAACCACTGTCAAATCAGTAGCGCCTGCCACAGATATCCTGCCCACCAAGACTTCAGGCAGCAGATCACCACCATCGAGTTGTGTATAGGGATGATCACTGTCCCCACCATTCATCGAAAAAGCCGGAACACCAAATGACCCGCCCGTATCGCCAACCAGACCTACATATTCCGGTGGGGGATTGAAGTTCTCATAGGCATCCTGAATGTAGTTCTTGATCTGATTGTTGCTGGAACCGGTCTCATCCGTACTGGCAGTGTAAACAATGTAGCCATTTCTGTGGCGCCAATCCACCAGGGCCTGAAAGGCTGGATGGGAAATTGCACCATTGCTGCCGCCGCCACACACGTATAAAATTGTCGGGGCTTGATAATCTTCATCGCGATCTGATGGTTCATAATTAACCACGAGAGATCCATATAATTGTTCAAATACTCGCGAGCGGGGCATCTGATTGGCTAGGGTGAGATCCCGGGTACCGGATTCAGTAACGGTGATCGTCACGGCATCATACACTTCGAGATCCCGGGTTCCGGAATTGTAGCTGAAAGGCGTAAAACTCAGACTCAACAATTCAAGATTACGCATGACCACTGGACCGCTTACGGTCAGATGGTTACCCGGATAGACATCTGCAGAGTCATAAAATTCACTGTTAAGTGTATTTATTTCAGACTCTGATTTCTCCAAAAGGGCATCCTGATATGGATAGATTGTCACATCACTGATCACATGAGATTGTAGGACTTCGTAAGTCGCTTCATAGGTAAAACCCGGTTCCATTTGGAAAAGAGTGCTATAAACCGGGAGCTCCGGCAGCCCTTCTTCGACGGTAGTACCGGAACCATCCGCAGTGAGCCTTTGGTATCCTTCCACGTTGTCAATCGAAAAATCTCCGATCGAGAAATTAATTTGCGTTACACCTTCAGTTTTGGTACCCACACTGAAGGGTGTGCTGGCATAAATCAGGGATAACAACGATATGCTTATAAGACAGCTTATGATTTTCCTCACAAAAATCTCCTTTACAGTTTAACTAAAATTACTAAGAAAAAACGCAGAAAAATAGCCGGTCTTAAAGATGGTGATTAAAGCATTCTTTGTATCTATATGTAAACCCGTGGGGAGGCAACAGTGTGCTTCGGCAATGTAAACTTATTTTAGTTAGATCAGATAAAAAAGTGGAGTTCAGGATTCTCTGAATTAAGTTGAAAGACAAAACAGCAAAATCACCTGAACGCCGCGATAGAAATACACAGTTTTTATATTTCTGAAAACTGAATCTAAAACGGTCCCGGAGAATAAAAAAACTCTGTGGCTGATCTGTGATACAGTCGTGCAGGTTGAAAGATGCACTGCCGGCACACCACACCAATTCACAGCAGCCGGTGGAGTTCAGGTCAGGCGCCAACAAACCCTTTAGTCGATCCGGGTCAGCTCGATTTCATATTGCCAGTCGGGCAATTCCTGATTAAGAATAATCGTATTATCATTTAATTCGCAGTTGAAATACCCTGACATCGACCAATTGGGAAAGACCGCCATTAAATTCTCTCTCCCGGCATTAAATTGGAGATTGTTATCAATGACTGTGTAAGTACCTTCATCGGAAAAATCAATAATTGAAGGCGATTCAATTTCACCGACCTGTGTGTAAGTGCTGTCAAAAAAGGTAAGGGTAGTAGTACCATGCTGGATATTCGGTCCCTGGATGATGGTGAAAACGCCAGCGTATTCTCCGCTTAATTCAGGTGCTGTTGAGCCTGTATCGATCGGTTTGTCACCTTCCGTACAGCTTGTGGTAAAAGCGAGCATCAACAGAATCACCAATTTGACAACCGTATTCATAAAAACCTCCTTTTGTAGATCAAACTTCGGAATAACAAACGTATAAAACATACGTCTGTTGTATTTTTAGAAGTTTCGATTGACCTATTTCTTCTTGCTTTCATTTTAACCTTTTTACTTCTTCATCAAAATAATCTTTGCCGAACAGTATTGCCTGGTTCCGTAGTAGAATTCTCTCCGCTTCATACGCTCACGATCTGCCTAACGATCTGCCAATAGCCGGCACCTCGAAAATTGTGCCCGCAACAAGAAACATTTCGATGAACTAAACACGTGCTCGCGTCCGATGCAGCGACGGGTTATTTTGCCAACATATTTTTATTGTTTTAACCATTTTATTACACTCTCTAATATCTTACTATTAACTGAATGACCGTCATTAAAATCCTGGAATGTTACGTCATAACCATATTTAGAGAGAACACTGTTTGATTTTACGCCAAGTTCATATTTTGCCAATTTATCATTTCTCCCGTGTGCAATGAATATTCTCAAATTTTTCGCAGTTTTTACATAATCTTCTTCAAGCCAATTATCTTCTGATTCATCAGTAAAATGTGAAACCAGAGGTTCCAATAGGCCCGGACCCGAATGAATAATAAGGCCTTTATATAAATTGTGATTTTTTATTCCAGCTATATATGCAAAAATAGCCCCCTGCGAAAAGCCAAACAAATATACATCACTTATATTATATTGTGTCTTTAAAAACATAGTTAAATCACTAATATAATCCACAATTAAATTTGATGCGCGTTTAATTAATTTGCTATTTCCAGTGGGCCATAAAGCCCAATCATATCCTATTTCTTTATCAATCAACCAGGGATAAGGCGCTTGAGGAACCGCATAAATAAAATCAGTATTTAAGCTGTCCCAAATAGTAATAAACTGTTCAATACTATCTCCACCACCGTGCAATCCAATTACAAGTATATACTTTTTTTGAGAATTATATTTTTCCGGAAGTCTGATGCTGCATTTAAAAAGCGCACTGCTTTCAAAATAGACCGACTTTGTGTCCTTATTAAGTGTAGAATCAATTTCAGATTCTTGAGCATAAACAGAAGAACTTAAAACAGAAATTATTAAAACAATGATAAATGATTTAAAATATTTAGAGATCATGTCAGCCTCCCAAATGAATGAATTTGGTCAAAATATAAAATATTCATAAGAAACATAACGGATGAAGTAACCGGCGCCGAAATATTCCCAACCGAACTTTTGAAATGGCTACTCACTTTCCCCGAACTCCAAACTCCTGAAATCACGCTGCACACTTTCGGCGTCCGGTTGACTGGGTGTTAGGTGTAAATAATATAATTATTAACAAGGCACCACCTTCGTTTCTGTTTTTTTTATCTCATCGATTATCTCTTCATCATCAAAGTATATAATACCTTCAATAGTTGAAATAGTACAACATTTACCATCAGTAAATACAAATTCGTAAACTGATCCGGATTCTGTTAATTTTATAGAGCATATTTGACGCATTTTTGTATATACATTATATTCGTAAGAAATACCGAATCTTTCTTTCACAAAATTTGCAGTTCGTGGATAGGCTTCGATTGCAGTAGATGGAGATCCATACTCAATACTGGGCATTCCGAAACAAAATCCTGGGTTATATTTTTCAACGAGATATGCTTTTAACACAAGGATTGTATCGGATTCATTATCATTGCAACTAAAACCGATATTGAAAATTGGAACAGCTAATTCCTCGAAATCTACTTCAATTGGTTCTGCAATATTTTGGGATTCCTGTTTACCATTACAGGCAATTAATAGTAAGAATAGAAAAAGATTTAAAAACAGATGAGTTAACCACTTCTTTTTTCCCATTATATTTCCTTTATTTACACCTAACAATGATTATACGGCTTGCACATCTGCACTATACGGCTGAAACAGCCGTATAAATATTTTCATCTTTATTCTTGACGAATTGAAATCGTTGTAAACATCTACGGTACTGAATTTTTTGCATCCGTCTGCAATTTAACGGTAACAAATCCAATTTCCCAAAACAAAAATGAAGTTTACCGGTAAAACCGGTCCAAGCCGCAGGTGCCTGATCTTCGGAGAACGTTGGCTTTCCGGGACTGCGTTATCCTGAAAAGTCTTAATGTAAAAAATTAATCGGTGTCTGAAATTATCTGTCTGCCCGCCGGCAGAACTCCCATTCCCCTGTAACGCAGTTTCTCAAGGGCTTCGTCCTGCACAGGCACTTCCACCTTAACATTGTCCTGCGGCGTGGTGCAGCTAACCTGCCGCTGTGGTGCACCCGCGAGTAATTCAGGTGAAGCGATTTATTATGCTGTTATCTTTTGTTTTTCTATATGCTTAAATGATATGTCAGGTAAACGAGCGGAAGTACTGGCATGTTCAATTGTGAGACTGACAGGATTACCATCTTTGTCAATATCAAGATATAAATTCTCTGATAACTCCAGTGTTTCTTTTACTATTGCATCAGAAAATTCCAGTAAAGCCGTATCCGTATCTGAAAAATAATTTATTTTCACGATTTAACCCTCCTTAAAATTTCGATCGAAAAAAGCATTATGAACCGTTTCTCCATCTTCAGGTAATACAACTCTTAAATACTTGTCACCAATTTTCACCCATTTCCTAATTCTTCCATCAGACTGAACAACCGTCTTACACGGGCTGCTAATAGCCTGTTCAATCCATTAGAGTTTTATTTGTGCTCTGTCAGGACGCTTTCGGGTATAAATAAAGTATTGTGTATTTTTCATATTTAACTGTTCTCACAGGATGACTAAAATTACACCGCCTGGTCGATAATATTTATCCCGCTATTATGGCTTTATAATCATAATGCTGCGTTGGTTTGTAAAATACAGCAGTATTATCAATTATAGAAGTTATTGCCCCCTTCTGCTAAGAATATTATCCCTCATAAATGGCGGGATAACCAATTCCGAATTTTATTCAAAAATGGTCAGCACGGTTTACTCCCTCGGCTCCCCAATTCATCACATTGGCATAGATTACGACTGAGTGAAATCGTTGTAAACATCGACGGTACTGAATTTTTGCATCCGTCTGCAATTTAACGGTAACAAAACCAATTTCACAAAAGAAAAACGAAGTTGACCGGTAAAATCGGTTTCAAACCGCAGGTGAATGTTCTTCGGAGAACGTTGGCTTTCCGGGCCTGCGTTATCCTGAAAAGTCTTAATGTAAAAAATTAATCGGTATCTGAAATTGTCTGTCTGCCCGCCGGCAGAACTCCCATTCCCCGGTAACGCAGTTTCTCAAGGGCTTCGTCCTGCACACGGGGACTGAAATGTGTCAAATACAAACGCTTCACACCAGCGGCTTCTGCGAGGTCCAGGGCCTGCAGTGTCGTTGTATGAAAAGCCTTGAGCGCGAGATCAGCCTGAGCCGGCTCGAAGGTCGCTTCATGGATCAGCACATCCGCTTTCTGCGCCAGTTTGCTCCCAATTTCGCAGGGCAGCGTATCGGTAATGAAGGTGAGAACCTCACCGGTATCGCTCATCAGTCGGTAGCCGAAACAGGGGATCTTGTGAACCAGTGCAGCTGAATTAAGTGCTATTCCACCCTGCAGCTGAACTGAAGAAGATTTTTCGATGTCATAAAATTTCAGAGTGGAGTCCAACTGTAGTCCCGAATAGCTGAGCGTGGTTTGAACATAATCCATAAGCTCTGCAGGACCTACGATCTCCAGTGGTGACTCGATATGCAAAAGTTGACGATAAAACAGCAGAGGCACGAGTCCACCAATATGATCCGGATGCAAATGAGTAATGCAGATATATTTCAGTCGTTTCCAACGGTACCCGGTCCGACGCCATGTCAAATATGTGCCCTCTCCGCAATCGAGCAGGATGTCGTAATTTGTCGTGGAGACAACAACTGCTGATACATTCCGTTCGAGAGTAGGAATACCGGCCGAATTACCAAGAATTTCGAATGAATCAAGACTATTTTTCAAAGGGCGATCCGACTTCAGTTTGAATTATCGATGTTCTAATTTTTCTATTCGTTACCAAGAATAACATTGATCATGTGAATCACATCGAGGATATTGACAAGACCGTTATGATCCAGATCTGCGACATAAGATTCAAGAGTTCCCAGGGGATTGATCTGCAGCACATCATTGACCACCAGAATGATATCCTGAACATTCACTTCTCCATCCAGATTGACATCTCCCATGATTAGGGCAATGGGCTGCTGCGTCGTAATGAAGAGAGCCGTATGGTCCGTTATCTCATGGGCTGCTTCGGGATACATATTGTTGAAAGTATATTCAAGACCGTCTGATCCGAGCTGGTTTTCGATGCCGACGGTGCAGTAATCTCCATGATTGACACCACCGTATTCCAGGTCACCGATGGTAGTATTGTTGAAATCCTTGTATTGGATCAATAGTTCATCATCTCCCGTTGGTGTCAGGCTGTCGTACAAGATAATCTCAAAAGTCTCAGGGCTGGATTGATTGCTGGTATGCATATCGGACCATTCAATGACTACGCTGTCATCCTCAATTTTGTAGTAGGCCTGCCCCCCGCCTGTGGTTTTCAGATCATCCCAGAATGCTGCTACCATGGGAGATGGGCCCCCGGCACCGGGAATTGCATAGTTCCTGAATGAGCGCATATTCGAGTGACCAAAAGCTAACCAGCCGTTGCTGCTGACCGTGATGTCGTTATATTCCTGTCCATAAAATACGAAAGTAAAGGGCAAATTGAGATGTGCCGGCTGGTAAGTCAGCGGATTGCCGTTGCCGGAATCATTCAGGTTAAAACTGGTGCCGTCTCCATTGTGATCCGGGTCAATTTCTACCCAGTCGTAGGGATGAGTAAGGCTGTAGCCAAGATCATTGGAATCGTAAATATAATAACCATGTTCATCCGGGCCCAGGGGATCTGTGAGTGAAACAGTTCCAATCTGAAGCGGGAAATATTCGGTTTTGTCATAGCCCTGAGAAGTCGTGATATGAACCTCCAACTGCAGGATGCTGCCATTGATGATGTCACCGCTGAAATCCAGAGTGACCGTACCCTCAGAAAGATTCGTACCACCGGCCGGGACACTTCCCCAGTTTGCAGTTCCCTCCATCACATCAATGAGGTAGCTGACATAGATGAGTTCAACCGAAGCATCTGCAGCCTCGACAGTGCCGGTATTCTCCAAGAGAAGACTCAAACTCGCCTCACCGCCCGGTTCGACAGCCCCCGACTCTAGTGTAACCTCTGCAATATGGAGACTTGGGGCATGCACCTCCAAGGGTAACCGGGAAACCCATTGATGGTCCGAACCATCCCATAATTCAAGAGAGACCTCTAATGCTTCACCTTCAACGGCAGTTGGTGCCAACGTGGCCGTAAAGGTTCCCTCTGACTCAGCCCCAGGCGCAAGTTCGTTTGATTCCAGATTCATCCCTGTGATAGTGAAGAGATCAGACCCCACAGTGAGCAATGCTGAAATACCGCTGGCCGGTTCCGTTCCGAAATTTCTGATACTGAATGTGAAAGTACCTGTTTCGCCGGCTGTGAGCAGACCGTCACCATTGCCATCTGTTTCTGTGTAGCCGGTGCTGCCCTCAACATAATTAACCGATGGCCCGGCATCACTAATCGTGAAGGTACTCTCAACCGGGATACAATTCTTTTTGGTTGCGGTCAGATAGACAGTCCCCGTATAATTTGTGGCAAGGGGCAGGTCGGCAGAGCCCTCGCTGTTCGTATAACGGCTGACAAAGATGGCATCATCGTCGGTCACCGCTGTAATCATGACGCCCTCCAAAGGGTCACCCTGGTCATCCAAGGCGGTCACCGTGATGAAATTGGACCCCAGACCCACACTTCCCACATGTGATGTGGTCATTGGCATTGGCGTGTCCGTCCATAGATTCAGGGCAGGATCACCCATGAGATTATTCCAGTGAGTGAACATGCTGACTTTCTCATCAGGATCACTGGGATAGGTGTTGTACAGCACGAGTTTTCCATTGGCCAATGCAGCTCCGGCATAATCCAGGTTGCGTGAGAAAATCCCTTCCCAAACGCCCATGTCGATGATATTGTTAAAAACGGTGTGTGTGCCCAAAGTGGAGGTTCCGATTGCCGTCACCGCTCCTTTCGGATTGTTTACCGTTCCGACACGAATGAATTGTTCTGTCATGGAAGAACCGGCAAAGGAACCCGTTCCACAAGTGATGAAGGAGACGAAGGGTGTTTTATAGCCATTAGTCAGTGAACTGATATTCGAGTTAGTAAATCCGCTGAAGAGTCCCCAGCCACGATAGTGAAAATAGAGCATGCCTTCGTTGAGCTGATTGGTCATCCAGGACGACCAGTTGCTG
>CAZIYQ010000065.1:0-13124 GCA_964543505.1 uncultured bacterium
AGAGCTGAAGGTTTTGATCACTGATCTGCAAATCGATGTTGTCGGCAATATTTGCAGTGTACTCTTTGATGCGCTTCTGCAACTGACGGTTTTTTACCTTCGGCTCAAAATCAGCCTTATGAATTTGGTAATCCTGTTCGGTAATGAGCGGATTGTAATCTCGATCGACAACCTGAATAATACTGTATCCCCAGGCAGTTTTAACAGGATTTGAAATTTCTCCATCCTGCAGTGCAAATGCGGCATCTTCAAAAGCAGGATCCATCTCGTCGTAAGTGAAGTATCCTAAATCTCCTCCGGAATTAGCCAGAATTGAATCCTGAAATACTGCATGGGCTAACGACATAAAAGTATCGCCGTTATCAAGGCGCTTTTTCAATGACCAGGCTTCTTCAATGGACCTCGCAAAAAGATGCCGGGCGTGCAGTTTAATTTTTGATCGCCGAAAGGCTTCCCGAACATCCACATCTGCAACTTCGTAGTTATCGGCTAATTCTTTTTCATAAAATTTATTGAGGATCAATTGACCTGTGGCAGCGCTGACCGATTCAACGACTTCGGGCAATTCTGAAAACCCTGATGTGTCGGCATATTCCGTGAGGATCAGTTTTTCAATTTCATTTTTTATAAAGGCATTACGGCTCATGAGATTGTCGTTCACATTGGTGAAATTCAGGAAATCCCGGTAATCCGCTTTAAAATCTTCCAGAATGAGTTCCTGCTCACCGGCTTTCGCCAGAATCTCCTGCTGCTGCTCCGGGACTTTGCTGCAGGCTAAAAGCAGGGTCAGAAATAGATACAGGATTTGAGACTTACTGAAGGGCATAGATGATAAATCCTTTTCCGGGTAGCTGTGTCTCTCCGACTGTCGCTGGATTGGCAAGGAGGGGATGCCAGCGATTTGCGTCGGCATCGTTTTTAGTCAAGATCGAATTGAGTGCTAAGTTCTGCGCAGAATGGGATGCGTTGAAAACACAGATCAGTTTATCATCATCAAATTCGCGCTTAAAAGCAAACAGATTATGCTGATCATCTTTAAGTAAGACTTCATAACTCCCCTGTCGCAGCGCTTTATGATCCTTTCGCAGACTGATCATTTGTTTGTAAAAGTCAAGCAGTTCATGATCCACGGACAGCGCATCTTTTGGACGCGGCAAATTAAAAGGGTGATGGCTTTCAGCTTCGTATTTCAGGTCATCCCAGACCATGGGTTTGCGTTCGTCAGGGTCATCTGCTCCCCACATCCCCACTTCGTCACCATAATAAATATAGGGTGTGCCGGGAAAGGTGAATTGGAAGGCCAGTCCCAGCTTTTGTTTTTGGCGCTCCTGTGCGTTCGGCTTTCGCACCAGATAATCTTTTTCGTATTGAATATTGTTGGCATGGTCAATCCAGCGGTCAGGATTGACACAGGCTGAAGCAAATCTTTCATCATCGTGGCTGCCAATGAGATTCTGGATTTGAAGCATATTTGTATAGCCGTAGTCGGAGATAATTCCATCCAGCAAAGCGGAAAATTCAGTGGCACTGATCTGCTTCTTTTCAAACAGGAAAAATTTATAGATGGCATCGCCAAAACGATAATTCATCACCGAGTGGAAAGCATCGCCCTGTAGCCAGGGAGCAGCATTGAACATGATATTTTTAGTATAATCTTTCCACCAGACTTCACCCGTCAAATAACTATCAGGATTGATAGAAGATGTCCAGCTGCGGAATTTCCGCCAGAAGTTGAGTGGTACCATGTCGGCCACATCCAGCCGCCAGCCATCAATACCATCAGCAGGGTCACCATCGCCATTGGGGTCCATCCAGCGCTTCACCACGGCATGGATATGTTCTTCGATGGGTGGGATCAACCCATTCTCGTCTTCCCTCAATTCAGGCAGGTCTTTAATTCCAAACCAGCCCTCATATTCCAATTCATTCTCCGGTGTAGCGGGGTCATCCCACCTGGTAATGGTAAACCAGTCTTTATAGGCACTCTGTTGGCCATTTTTACGGACATCTTCGAGAGCCCAGAAAGGAATGCCCACATGGTTAAAGACGCCATCGATAATGATGTGCATCTTGCGCCGGTGAACCTCACTTATCAGTTTTAAAAATAGTTTATCGGCTGAGGTCCAGGTCCAGGTGGCGGGATTTCCCGGATCTTCAGTTGCCCAGAGCGCTGCATCGCCATCGGGGTCGGGACCAAAATTATTGTCGATGTGGTGATAGTAGGTAGCTCCGTATTTGTGTAAGGAGGGCGATTCGAATACTGGATTCAGATAAATTGCATTGATGCCGAGGGAACCAAGATAGTCCAGTTCATCGATGATCCCCTGAAGGTCTCCCCCATAACGCCGCAGCTGGGCGTTATAATAAAACCCCCGTCCGTTAGCTTCTTCCCAGGGTTGCAGTTTATACCAATCGTCCGTCCATGGAGTGATATGCCAATTGGTTTGTTTGTCGTAAGGCCAAGTGCCGTCGAGAGTTTCGAGTGTGGGATCGTTGGTGGTATCAGCATTCCTAAATCGCTCCGGAAAAATCTGATACCACACAGCATCCCTGGTCCACATAGACCCGGCAGTGGTATAATTTTTTGGGTCTGGCGTCTTGTGCAGGAAACAAGCCGGTAATATTATCAGCGACAACAGGAAACAGCTTCGTTTCAATATGTCAAAATGAGACTTCTGCACGAGTTTAAATTTAGTAACTCTGTTATGAGTTACCTACTCCTTTTTTTGCAAGTTCCGCAGCACCAATGATTGAAGAAAGTTCCTTATTACAGCTTTCGCTGATATCAATGGAGTAATGCCGGTAGGCAGGAGAATATTTCTCAAGGGTCTCACGCATGGTGATTTCAAAAAAGCGAAAAGCGTGTGAGATTCCGCCTCCGACAATGATCTTGTCCGGATCAAGCAAATTGATAAGATGCGAAAGAAACAAACCCAGCCTGCCGCCATATTCTTTCCAAATGGCAAGGGCTGCGGTGTGGTCCTGTGAGGCGAGCTCGCAGAGCTTTGCCGGCGATAATCTGTCGCCGAGTCGCTTTAAGCTTTGTTCTTCGAGATAGCGGATAGAGATGCCACTCTCCCAACTGCCCCATTCAACGGGAGAGATGCCGTATTCAGCACCCATGCCATGGGCCCCTGTAAAACTATGACCGTCGATAACGACCCCTACACCCGTTCCGGAACCCAGGGTTATGCCCAATAGCACTGAGCTGGATTGAGACTCTAATAGACGATATTCGCCGATGGCAAACAGATTGGCATCGTTTTCGATAAAGATGGGTACTTCAAGGTATCCTTTAAGTCTTTGAGCCACCGGAATATTTCTTAACAATTTCAAATTTGGTGTTTCGAGGATGACACCCTCTTTCGCATTTAAGGGGCCGGGGCAAGAGAGCCCCACTGCTGAAAGGCTTAAACCCTCCCCTTCAACCAATGACCTGATCTGTTGAGAGATTCCTGTGAGAAGTGCATCGGCACTATCGAAGTCTATGATCAGTTTTTTAGGCGAAGACTGAATTAAGTTCAGTGCCCGATCGAAAACAGCGCTCGAAAAAGTGGTTCCACCCAAATCCGTTCCTATGTAGGATTTTCTCACCGGAGTCTATAAATCCGGGTTTCGAAGGGTTGCAGCGTCAGTGTCAACTGATTGCCAACCGGAATGATCATGCCTCTATCCAACAGTGACTGCCCCTGCGTAAAGCTGAAGTTGCCCTCCAGCTCTACTTTGAAGGATTTCATGCTGGAAGAATTATTGAAAAGCACAATGAGTTTTTCATCAAAATATTGTTTAAGCCAGATTGCACCGGTCTGGTCTTCGTAGAGAACCCTCAAATCACCAAGGGCAAGGGACGGATACTGATGCCGCAAATGGATCAGTTTGCTCATGCGATCTTTGAATTGTGATTCTGTCGGCGTCAGGTCAGCAGCAAAACGCAGCATACGCCGGTTACCGGGATCGTTCGCTCCGATTTGGCCGATCTCTTCACCATAATAGACTACCGGAACTCCCGGCAATGTCATATTCACGGCTGTAAACATGAATAATTTAGCATAACTCTCTGGGTGCACGACGCTTTTGGGCGGATCGCTAAAGGCTCTCTCGGTACCGTTTTCATCAAAAGCCACCTGTCCGTCGGCAAAGCCTATAAAGCGCACCTGATCATGGCTGCTGGTGATGGTTCCCATTAAATTGAGGGGTTGATAAAAATCAAGGTTCCTGGCAATGGTACGATCAAAATTTTTAAAATCCGGAGCATCACCGGCAAACTCCCAGCGGCCGGCAAAATAAACGGCAAAATTGAATTGGCTGTCCAATTCGCCGGGATTTACATAGGAACTGATGAGCTCGTCACTGCCGAAGGATTCCCCGATCTGAAAAAGATGTTTCCCTTTGGCATCCGAACGCAATTTACGATTCAGGCGCTTCCAGAATTGATGGGGAATGTGTTTGGTCGCATCCTGCCGAAATCCATCAAGATTGTATTCTTTGGCCCAGAAGACAGCGTCGTCTGTGACCGCTTCAACAGCCTGTGGATTACCATAGTCAAATGAGGGTAGGAATTTATCAAACCAGGTGGTGAGCATGGTCTCTCCCGACCATTGGCGGAGATTCAAACTGCCATCGGGCAATTCCAGTTTTCCAAACCAATCTCGATGTTCCTTGAAATAAGGATGATCTTCGTGCACATGATTGGCCACGAAGTCCAGCAAAACGGAAATTTTATGGGCATGGGCATCTTCGGTGAATGTTTTAAACTCCTCTGCCGTGCCAAAGCGGTTGTCGATGGTCCGGGGAGCCACGGGCCAGTAGCCGTGATAGCCCGTATATTTCCGTTGGGACGGGATATACTCCCGATACGCTTTTGCCGGGTTCTGGAGGATAGGAGAGATCCACAGAGCGGATACCCCCAGATCGCTAAAATAGCCCTCATCAAGTTTCCGACGAATACCGGCAATATCGCCCCCCTGAAAATTGGCCATGGGATTCAGATCGTCTTCAAGCACCGGTGCATCATTTTGAGGATTGCCATTCTGAAAACGATCTACGATCAGCGAATAGATCACTGCAAAATGCCAATTGTCAGGTTGGTTGTCAAGGGAGAGGGGCTCGCCACTTTTGAGCAGCAGATGATTTTCCCGTGTGAGATTGCCACGGTTGTCAACGGCACAGACCCGCAGCAGACCATTTTGATAGGTCACCGGGAGCATGACCAGCAGATCGCCTCCATCCAGCTCCCAGCTATCCGGCGGGAGCAGCATGTTATTGAATGAGAGCCATACCTGATCAGCTGAAACGGCTTCATCCGGTGTTGAGGGTGCAAATTGATAATAGATGGTATTGACTTCGGGGGCGTGGTCAAAAGCGGATTTCATGAACAGACCCGCTTCCGGTTGACTCTCATCCCCGACTTTCAACAATGAATTAAAACCACCGAGGCCATTGGCCATGGAATCCGGATTCGCCGGATCCAGAATTTCTGTTTTGTCGGCCACGAATTTGTACTCATAACGTCCCGGCCGCAGATAGAGCGAGGTTTCCCAATGATCGTTTTTCATTGTACAGGGCAGTGAACTTCTGCTCCAGTCATTAAAGTTACCCATGAGGTGAACAGCCTTAAGATCACTGTGAGCAGGATAAATAAAATCAATTTTTTCAGTTGGGCGAACTTTGGTAAGGACCATGAAATCCCTTTTATCAACCCGCATGGCAATGGGAATATATCCCGAGGCCGCAGTTCCGGGCTCAATATAGAGGCTGTCCTGCTCCAACCGCAGGGTCAGCCCCCGGGCCTGTTTAAAGCTGAAGGGTCCGGCCGCGGTATCGCGATAATTCCCAAGATCCACCGCTGCCACCTTCCCAATCTCGAGCGGAATGGTGGGGATTGGGAACAGCAGATCTTGCGGTAGAAGTGTCCCCGTTAAGAAAACGGCCAGTAAAATCGTTTTTAATTTCATAGGGCTTTCCTTAAAATCATGCCGGAGGTGGCCGGGACTGCCTTTTTCCTCCGCAACACTGGTCCATCCGGGATATTGGCCTCATGGCCATCGGCAAGCAGCTGCCACTTGCCTGCCGGCAGGGTGACCTCAAAGGGTTTATCCGGGTCACCGTTCAGGAGTACCAGCAATGATTGTGCACCTGCAGGCTCAAGCAGAAAGGCATAGGAATATTCAGAGGCCGTATCGAGAAAATGAATATCTTCGGGATTGGTTCTGCGCAAGGCCGTATAAATTTTCCTGAGCGCGATCAAACCCCGATAATAATCCACCAGGGGAGCGTTCAGAGCTTTTTGATCCCAGTTCAGCCAGTTAGTCTCGTTATCCTTGTTGTAGCTGTTGTGGTCGATCCTGCCAACATTGGGATCTGGCACAGTTGTGGGAGCAATCACCTTGCTTCTGCCCCACTCCTGCCCCTCGGCGATCATGATGGGTCCCTGTGAGACCAGCAGCGTCATGGCGGCCAGTCTATGCAGGGCGAGCTCCCGAGGCGTCAACCTGGCATTTTCCTCAAGATCGCTGATGACCGTTTCTTGGGTGACTCTGCCAAGGGCCAGCCGAATGAAATCGCCCAGCGTGTTGTCATCGTGGGATTCCAGATAGTTCACGGACTGTGCCGGGTCAAGATACTGCCCACCCAAATCACGCGGTGAGCCCCCAAAAAATCTTTTGAAACTGTCATGGTTCAGATTCCCCT
Organism: uncultured bacterium; assembly: GCA_964543505.1. GTDB lineage: Bacteria > Fidelibacterota > Marinisomatia > SCGC-AAA003-L08 > JACNLC01 > JAADGM01. The sequence goes on from CAZIYQ010000065.1 coordinate 6,691, forward strand.
GCCATTTACCGAAGATGAAACCGAGACCATCCTTTGGATTTTGCCCCTTGACGCCATTGCGGATTTGATCGTTCCAGGAGGACCAGCCATGATCTGAAAAGCCATTGGGGTCATAACCTCCGCCCCAGGGTTCGGCCGTAAGAAAAACTTTTGGATTAATTTTTTGAGCCTCCCGGCGGATCTGATCCAGCGTGTCCCAATCCAGCATGAGGCCGAGATCGAAACGGAAGCCATCAACATGGTATTCGCTCATCCAGTAACGAATGCTTTCGACGATCATCTGACGCATATCGGGATTTTCCGTTTTCAGGTCATTGCCGCAGCCGCTGACGGATGAAAAGCTTCCGTCATCCCCGTGACGGAAATAATTTTTTTTATCGATCTGTTTCAGCGGATGGTGATCATACTGGGAGATATGATTGTAAACGACATCCATGATCACGGCAATTCCCTGGCTGTGCAGGGTTTTCACCAGCGTTTTAAATTCACTCACCTGTAAACCCTTTGTACCGGTCCAGGCATTTTTTGCGGAGGTGCCATCTGAGGCATATTGGGATTCGGGGGCGAAGAAAAAAGTGGGCATATAACCCCAGTGATTGGCTTCGTAAGGATTCCAGGTATTGAAAACCGTGGTGCTGCTGTCCCGGTAAGGGATTTCCACATTGGCGAATTCGAAAAGCGGCAGGAACTCTACGGCATTGTAGCCCATTTGGGAAACATGCACAAGCCCTCCTCGCTGCTGGGAATCGATGAATTTGAGATAATAACCCGCTCCCCGAGCCTTCGCCGTGGGATGAGCCGTCATGTCTTTCAAATGGGCTTCGTAGATGATCAGGTCTCTCGGGTCGAGAGCGGGTCCCGCATCACCGCCCCAGTCAAATTCGGGATCAATGATGAGGGTCTTGGCAACGGGATTGTAACGGTTTTGGGTGGCCACCGCCAGCGAATAGGGATCTGCAATGAGGGTTTCGGCGGGGAATTCATGAGTGCTGCTATCCCTGTTTTTCAAACGATAGGCGTAGTATTTCCCCGTCAGGTCTCCGGGGTGTTCATAGGTGAAATAAGCGTCACCGCCGCGGGTCATCTGCAGGGTCTCAACGACAGGACCATCCGCTGCATCAAAGAGCACAAGCTCAACAGACAGAGCGGCAGGGGCTTTCAGCGAAAAACGGGTCATATTGCCTGAAATGCTCACGCCACCGGCCAAAAAATGTGATAAAAGGATTGTCATGATAAGTGCCTTAAGGGTATTCATAAGTTCAGGAGATTCTCCAACCCTTCGGATTGTTTGATCATCAATTTAGCGGTGATGCCATCCAGACTCAGCCCTTTGCGTTGTGCCAAAAGCGTCAGATCGAGGGTCAGGTAATTCAGGGCAATATTCAGGATGGCCTTGTTATCGGTACAAATGGACAGGTTATCGGGCGTCTTGTCCGCACTGCCGAGAAGTACCATTTTTTTATCGACGATGAGCACAATTTGCCGATGCCAGATCTCACGCAGTTTCGCCTCCTGAATATTATAAGAGAAAGTATCCCCAACAGGATCGGAAATATGACAGAACGAAAAACAGACGATGTCCACTTGCCGTTCAGCTGCCCGGGCCAGCTGCTCCCTCATGGCACTATACTCCCTGTCCCAAACCGAGCAATAAATGGATTCTTTGGCCGCATCCACCATGCTGCGAGCCTGATCTACCAGTGCTTTATAACCCTTCAGGTTCCAGGTATTTTCTGTCTCTTTCTCTTTTTTCAGATCACTGAGCATCTTCTTCAGATCGTGGATATTATGCTCAAATTTGGAGGTGAGCCGGGCCGTAAACTGCTGGGGCTGGATGGGGCGATAGGTGACGGGTTTGGAACCATTGCTGCTGATGACACCCTGCAACTCAAGCTTTTTCAGGACATCATAAATTGCACTGCGGGGTACCCCCGAACGCTGACTGATCTCATAACCCGTTGCCGGATACTGCTTCAGCAAGGCGATATAGGTCTTCGATTCATTCTTGGTGAGCCCAAAATGATGCAATTTCTCGATTAATTGTGAATCCATAAAATGCTCTCAGAAAGTGTTAAGCCGATTCAATAAATATGTCATCAGCAAAAGAAATTAGAAAACAGGCTGGTTTTCCACTCCCGCTGCCAGCAGGTCTTTGAATGAGTCACCAATCAATTGGCTAAAATAGTAACTCTGAACAGAGTGAATAATAGGATAATTCTCAATTTCGCAACAACAGTTATTCCAACCATTGCTTAACAATTTGTAGCATTCGCAGGCTGTGATCATTACAATATGATTTCATCGTTTTACAGATTGTCCGCTTCGTTACAGGTTGTTTAATTTCAAAGTGAGGTGAGGGAAGAATCTATTCGATAATTAATGAGATCACTCAGGAAAGGTATTTTGGTATTATTGCCAGCAGAGCTGAAACCCTTAAATCGGGTCGATATTTTTAACAGTCTGCAGCCCATGACCTGCGTCTCGGGTTCGTTGTGAAATTAAAATTTCATTTACCCTTTCGACGGTTTAATGACAGTTTTGGATTTCGTTAGAATTAACGCATCCATGTCTTAAGCATTTTTACAACCCGCTTCCTGACTCTTGAGCTGTAACTGCCCATATTGAAAACAACTGATAGATAAATTGGAATTACATGACAAATCACTTTTGTAGCGGCTTCGAAAATAGCGAGGCGAATCCCTTCAATAGACTGACCCGCTCCCCCGCTTGGTGCCCCTGCCCCGGGAGTGCTCATTTCAAGCAGGAAATATCAACGAAGGCTCTTCTTAAAAGCAACCGGCGGAAGGAGCCCTCAAAATCTTTTTTTCAATTGGATGACCGAATCCTGCCCAATCCCAATGCTTGAACAGCTGCAAAAAATTGATGCCGTTACCCTGAATCTCGGTAGCGGCAGTTCTCTCGCCTTTCAGTTGGTCATCGCCTTCATCATGTTCGGTGTGGCCCTGGAGCTCGATCTGCAGGATTTTATCAGACTGTTTAAAAATCCAAAGCCCGCTATCATCGGCATCATCTCACAATTTCTGATCATGCCCGCACTCACCTTTCTCCTGGTTCTGCTGCTGCGGAATCACATCACCACCAGCATTGGTCTCGGCATGCTCCTCGTGGCAGCCTGTCCCGGTGGCAACATCTCCAACTTCTTCAGCAATCTGGCAAAAGGCAACCTGGCCTTGTCTGTGAGCCTGACGACCTTCTCCACTCTGGCCGGATTTATCATGACCCCCCTGAATTTCACGTTTTGGGGCAACCTGTATCTCACCTCTTTTGCACCGGCTAATTTATCAGGTGGAGTCCCCCAGATCAACATTCCTCTTATGGAGATCACAAAGACCATTCTGTTAATTCTAGGACTTCCACTGGTTCTAGGAGTCTTGTTCCATTACCAGTTTCCCCGCCTGACGAACCGTGCGGTCGGTAGCATCAAGGGACTCTCCATTTTGCTGTTTTTATCGATTGTGGGAATTGCTTTCGGGAGAGATTTCGAACACTTCGTGGATTACATTGGCTATATTTTTGCCATCGTGCTGGTACACAATTCCCTGGCACAATTGTCGGGATTTTACTTTGCGAAATTAGCAGGCCTTGACTTTCGCGACCGCAAAACCATCGCCATCGAAACGGGCATTCAGAATTCTGGACTGGCCATCGCACTGTTACTGAATAAAAATATTTTTCCCGAAGGTTTTCTGATCGGCGGCATGATGTTCATCGCAGCCTGGTGGGGACTCTGGCATATCGTTTCGGGCATGACCCTGGCAGGGATTTGGTCCGGCTTTTCTCTCAAAACGAAACCGGTTTGAATGCCCACTGATCAGCGGCAAACAGAAATAACTACGGACGATTTATGTTGCAAAAAACGTTCTGACTTATTCAAGTGCCCACTTTTTTAGAGATCCGTGTGTTTGAACGAATCACGTGGCACAGCAACTGAGTTCTGCCACGCTTTTGCTGAAAGTGATTGCTGCCAGTTTGATACCTTCAGATAAGGTTAGGTAAGCATGAAACAGATCTTTTAACTGTGCCACTGTTATACCGAATTTTATTGCTATCGCAACTTCCATTAAAAGTTCCGATCCTTCCGGTGCTACTATTCGTGCACCGATCAACTGATCCGTTTGCCGATCACGGATTAGTTTGATAAATCCGCGTGTATCTCGGGCAGCGATAGATCTTGGTACATGATCCAAAGACAATAAAGCAGATTCAGCGTCAAACCCCCGATTCCTTGCCTGCACTTCGTCTAATCCCACACCGGCAACCTGCGGATCGGTAAAAATCACCCAGGGTAAAGCGGTATAATCCCGCTCTGTTTTTGTATCTGTAAGGGCATTGACTGCCGCCAATTTGCCTTCATAGGCAGCGCTATAAACAAACATATTTTCCCCCAGTACATCGCCAGCGGCAAAAATAGTCGAAACAGAAGTTTGCAGATTTTCATTGACCTTGACAAATCCTGCACTATTTAATTTAACCCCGTTTTCTTCCAATCCCATATTATTTGTATTTGGCTGACGACCGGTTGCTACAATTATTTTTTCTGCTCCGAAGGTTTGTTTTTCACCGTTTATCGATGATTCCACAACAATATGGCCGTTTTGCTCTTTTATTTCTTGCAGGTGATTTCCGGTAACAATATTTAATCCTTCATCCCGTAAATATCCGGTAAGCGCTTCGGTTAAATCTTTCGTTTCAGTCGGCAGGATACGGTCGGACCTTTGCAGAACGGTTACCTTACTTCCCAGTCGGGAAAACATCTGGGCAATTTCCAATGCGATATAACGTCCACCAATTACAATGATGGATTTGGGTAGTTCATCCAATTCAAACGCTTCCTGGTTAGTCAGATAGGGTATGTCTTTTAACCCGGGTACATCAGGTATCAGGGTTCGTGAACCTGTGGCGATCAGAATATTATCACCAAAAATTGTTTCCCCAATTACCTCCACCGATGTTGCTGATGTAATTGTGGCTCTTCCTTTGATTAGGCGAAAATTCTCCATACCTTTGACAACATTAATATATTTCTGCTGACGCAAATCCGACACCAGTTGCTCTTTTTGTTTAATCAATTCTTTAAAATTGGTAAGTCTTCCTTCTGTTTTAATACCGGGGAAAGGATTATGCACTGCTTTGTGCAATGTTTCCGCGGAACGAATCAAATTTTTGGAAGGCACACAGCCTACGTTAACACAGGTTCCACCAATGGGTAAGCCATCGTTGATCATGGTTACTTTTACGCCAAGTTCATGCGCTTGAATGGTGGCTGCAAAGGCTGCTGAGCCACCACCAATAATCACCAAATGTCTTTTATGGTTGCCGGCTGGAATGATTTCCTGCGAACCCGTAACCCGGTAATGTCCCATTGCATTTATTTGGTCAATAATTTCTTCCTCTGAAACCTGATCTTCGTCAAATGCGATTCGCGCATTGTGTTCTGTGTAGCTTACTTCCTTTTGGGAAATGCCCTGTATTTGAATTGAGTTATCAATGGTTTTGGCACAATGGTCGCAGGTCATTCCTTTAATAGCTAATTCTATCGTTTTAAGTTTCATGTAATTCTTCTTTATCTAATTTTTAGTGGACTGTTGATGGGTATCCGGCATTGGTCGTTGCTTCGATCATCTGTTTGCTTGTGACCGTTTGCGGGTTGTACAGAACCACTGCTTTTTTCTGTTCCAGGCCAACCTCCGCCTTTATAACACCAGTGAGATTTTTAAGTGACTTCTGCACCGTAAGAGGACATGCCCCGCAGGTCATCCCAGGGACTTCAAGCGTCACGATAGCGAGGTTATCAGCAGATATCATGGATGATTCCGCGCTATCGTTTTGCACAGAAGCGCTGACGCGGGCAACATAAGGAACAGCAAACAGAATTAAGATAAGCAGAGTCACGCTCCATAAGGAGATCTTATTAATTTTATCGGATTTAGGATTAGCACAGTAACTCCCCGGTGCACATTCTTCAGTTTTTGGGTTGCGATAAATACGATAAAAAGCATAGCCTAAAAATAAAAAGGTTATGCCCATAAAATAGGGCTGGTAAGGTTCCAGTGCCGTCAGGTTGCCCACCCAGGCACCACTCACGCCCAGAGCCAGTAAAACCAGTGGCCCAACACAGCAAATGGAAGCGGCGATGGCTGCCAATACCGCCCCGGTTAAGCCGCCTTTGGATTTTGAGTTATTGTTTAGCTTCATGTTATTTTCCTTTTTTTTCGTTATAATTTCATTTTTTAAAGGAGAATAACATTCTGTACCATAGTACAGTGTTCCCGTTAAATAATTTTTTTATTTTTCCTGTTCAAAAGCATCCAGAATCGGGCAATCCCCGTCAGGGTGAGGACCGTGGCAACTGGAGACCAGGGTTTGGAGAGCTTTTTTGATGCGTTTTAACTCCCGTACTTTTTCTCTAATAA
>CAZIYQ010000066.1:0-13118 GCA_964543505.1 uncultured bacterium
AGTTTAATATTGGGGCTTAAAAAAATGATTGTACCAGTTACAAGGGAGTACCTTCAGGAAATTCTTACGATCGAGCAAAACACATTTGAGCAACCCTGGTCGGATATCCACTTCGAACACTTTTTTACGATTGAGGACCCCATTAAAAGCGTGGTCTATATTGATCCAAGTAACCGAGTAGGCGGTTATTTATTCGGGCAGACTTACGAGACTTTGTTTTATCTTCAGAATATTGCGGTTATCCAAGGATTTAGAAGACAGAAAATTGCCACAAAGTTGTTAGATTACATGGTCAAGCAAATAAAGAAAAACAGGTTGAACAAGGCTGTATTAGAGGTTCGGGCAAATAATGATGCTGCCCGGAAATTATACGAAAAAATCGGTTTTAAGGCGATCGGTGTTGAAAAGGATTACTATACAAAAGGCAACGACGCTATTGTTTACGAATTGGAGATCAAGTAGTGGCTGAGTGGTTCAGAAGGTCTGCGACAAAGATAAAAACCTACGATAAGAAGGATACGACAGAGGGGATCTGGATTAAATGCTCCAACTGTGGGCAAGTCGTTTATCGAAAAGAACTGGCAAAAAATCATTATGTTTGTCCGTCATGTTCCTATCATTTTAGGATCAGGATTGATGATTATTTGAAACTCTTGCTGGACGGTGATGATTATGCAGAGATTGCTGCAAATATCAAACCTGAGGACCCCTTGAAGTTTGTGGGTGAAAAAAAGTACTCTCTGCAAATCACAAATGCTCAGGCTAAAACCGGTTTAAATGATGCAGTTAGGATATTTTCAGGTCCTCTGTCGGGAATAAAAACGGTCCTCTGTGTGATGGATTTTTCGTTCATCGGTGGCAGTATGGGCTCAGTTGTGGGAGAAAAGATAAGTCGGGGAATTGAACATGCCAGACAAAATAAGCTGCCATTGATCATTATCTCGGCCTCGGGTGGAGCCCGTATGCAGGAAGGTGCATTCAGTCTGATGCAGATGGTTAAGACCAGCGCTAAAATTGCTCAGTTCTCCAAGGATGGCGGCCTATTCATTTCAATATTGACCCATCCGACCACCGGCGGGACGACGGCCAGCTTTGCCATGCTGGGAGATATTATTATTGCTGAACCCAATGCTCTTATCGGTTTCGCAGGAGCCAGAGTCATCAAACAGACAATTGGAGAAGACCTTCCCGAGGGATTCCAGAGTGCTGAGTTTCTCCTCGAAAAAGGTTTCATCGACAATATCGTACATCGCACTGAACTGAAACAAACCCTATCCAGGATCTTGCAAAGATTTGGCTACAAAATCACTGTAACGCTTCCTAAGCGTTAAATACGATGCAGCACGAGCAAATCATAGGTATTATCGATTTTGGTTCACAATACACTCAATTAATCGCCCGTCGGGTTCGTGAGCATCGCGTCTATTCCGAGATTTATCCCTGTCATTGTACAGCTGCCGATTTAAAGCAGAAAAATATTAAAGCCCTGATCCTCTCTGGCGGCCCCTCAAGTGTTTATACGGACGATGCCCCACGGCTTGACCCTGCGATCTTCGATTTGGATGTTCCCATTCTGGGAATCTGTTATGGGTTACAATTACTCATTCAAAGTACGGGTGGAATTGTTAAATCAAAAGGTCGGGGTGAATATGGCTGTGCAAAGTTGATAAAGTCCGGAGACGATCCTCTGCTAAACAATTTACCTGATAATACACAGGTCTGGATGAGCCATGGGGATGAAATTCAGCATTACTCAACAGATTGGAACGTGATTGGGTGTTCTTCAAATGGAGTAGTTGCAGCTGTCTCACATAAATCAAAGCCATTTTTCGGAGTGCAATTTCATCCGGAAGTCTCGCACACCGTTGATGGCAAAGCCATGTTGTTGAATTTCCTTTTTAAAATTTCTCATTGTGTGCCAAATTGGACTCCAGCTGATTTCATTCAAAAAACAATCGAAGACATTCGCACGACAGTGGCTGACAAACAAGTTATCTGCGGATTGAGTGGTGGCGTTGATTCATCCGTCCTCGGTACACTCATGCACCGGGCCATTGGGGAGAGGTCCACCTGTGTATTTATCGACAACGGACTCCTGCGGAAAAATGAATCCCGTCAGGTTATGACCTCTTTGCAGGAAGGTCTTGGATTAAAAATTGAACTGCATAATCACAGTGAACGTTTTCTCAAAAGACTGCAAGGGATAACCGATCCGGAACAGAAACGCAAACATATCGGGAATCAGTTTATTCATTCTTTTGAAGAAATAACAAAATCCCGAAAAGATGTCAAGTTTCTCGCTCAGGGGACACTTTACCCTGATGTGATAGAATCCGGTGGGATTGGCAATGGTCCGGCTGCCGTCATCAAATCTCATCACAATGTGGGTGGCTTACCTGAAAAAATGAATCTAAAACTGATCGAACCTTTGCGGGACCTGTTCAAAGATGAAGTCAGAAATGTTGGCCGGGAACTTGGGCTGTCAGAATTCATCCTTGGCAGACATCCTTTTCCAGGCCCCGGGCTAGCAGTTCGGATATTGGGAGAAATAACCAGGGAGCGGCTCAATACACTCCGTGAAGCGGATGATATCTACACAAAAGTCCTTAAGGAAACCGGTGAATATAAAAAAATATGGCAGGCTTTTGCGGTCTATGTTCCGGTCAAAACTGTGGGGGTGATGGGAGATGAAAGAACTTACGAAAGTGTGGTTGCACTTCGGGCTGTGACCAGTCTCGATGGAATGACAGCTGATTGGTATCCCATGCCCTATGAGATATTGAATATTTGTTCGAATCGAATCATTAATGAAGTCAAAGGTGTGAATCGTGTCGTTTATGATATCACATCAAAACCACCGGGTACTATCGAGTGGGAATAATTTATTTAAATAGGTAATCATTATGTGTGGCATCGTTGGATATATTGGATTCAGGTCAGCCCAGGAGGTTCTTATCAAAGGTCTGCAAAGATTGGAATACCGCGGTTACGATTCAGCAGGAATTGCGGCTTTTGAAGATGGTAAACCGCGTCTCGTAAAATGCGCTGGTAAGGTTTCTGACCTTGTTGCAAAATTGGATCATAATTTTTGTAATTGTAATGTCGGGATAGGACATACCCGCTGGGCAACCCACGGTGCTCCCTCCGATACGAATGCCCACCCTCATGTTTCAGAGGATGGCAAGTTCATCATCATACACAACGGAATAATTGAAAATTATGATTCCATCCGTACTTTGCTTGAGAACAAAGGATTTCATTTTCAATCTGACACAGACACAGAAGTATTAGTTCAACTAATCAGTTATTTATATGATAAAAATGGAGATGATTTTCCCTCTGCTGTAAGGCATGCTTTGAGCCAGGTTGTGGGTGCCTATGGCATTGTAGTTATGTGCACGGAGGTCTCTGATATGCTGGTTGTGGCCAGATTCGGCAGCCCGTTGGTTTTGGGAATTGGCGATGGAGAGATCATTGTGGCATCCGATAGTTCTCCAATAATCGAATATACCCGCAATATCATTTATATTGATGAAGGTGAAATGGCCTGTATTAAAAAGGATGATTTTGAGGTAAGAAATATCCTTGAAAATAGATTGGTCAGTAAAAACGTTGAGCATGTTGAGTATAGCCTTGATCAAATCGAGAAGGGGGGATACCCCCATTTCATGTTGAAAGAGATATATGAACAGCAACAATCTATTTGGGCTGCAACCCGCGGTAGAATAGATTTTCAAACTCAAACGGTTAAATTGGGTGGAATTCAAGATATGTTGGGTCGCATGCTCGAAGCACATCAGATCTATATTACCGCTTGTGGTACTTCATGGCACTCGTCCCTCATCGGCAGTTATGCTATTGAGGAGCTTGTCGGCATACCGGTAAAAGTTGAATATGCTTCTGAATTTCGTTATCGGGAGACGCCTGTAGATCATAAATCGGTTGTCATCGCCATCAGCCAATCAGGAGAGACCGCCGACACGCTGGCGGCCGTTCGGTTGGCAAAACAGAAGGGTGCCTTAACGCTGGGAATTGTGAATGTTGTGGGCAGTTCAATTGCACGTGAAACCGATTGTGGAGTGTATATTCATGCAGGGCCGGAGATTGGTGTTGCATCTACGAAAGCCTTTACGTCACAAGTGGTTGTTATGAACCTGATAGCATTACTCCTCGCACAAAGCAGAAAAATAAAACTGCCTGACAGAGAGAATATTCTTAATGACTTTGGGAAAATCCGGAAGAAAGTAGAGCGCATTCTTGAGCTGTCTGAGAGTATTAAAACAGTCGCTGAAGATTTTTATAATACCACCGGATTCCTCTACCTCGGAAGAGGATTTCAATTTCCCGTCGCCCTGGAGGGAGCTCTAAAACTAAAGGAAATTTCTTATATTCATGCTGAGGGTTATCCTGCAGCCGAGATGAAACATGGACCGATTGCCCTCATTGATGAAAATATGCCTGTGGTTTTCATTGTTACGGAAACTGGGTTTGATAAGATCATGTCAAATATTCAACAGGTTTATGCCCGGAATGGCCGAATTATCATCATCACAACGACCAAAGCTCCTGAACTTCATAAATATTCCGACCATATCATACGAATTCCTCATATCCATAAGTTTCTAGCTCCGTTATTGACGACGATACCCCTTCAGTTGCTGGCCTACCACTGTGCTGTACTCAGGGGTTGTGATGTTGATCAGCCAAGAAACCTGGCCAAGAGTGTTACCGTTGAATAGTCCTTATTTTGATTTTAGTGCAGTTTTTAATCATAAAGTTCGTCTGCTGATGACTAAGAGGAAAACTTACAATTACGATGCATCGCTGATTGAAAATAGACAAATAGCAGCCAATCTCTGCCACGTTGATTTCAATAGTGTTGCCTATCCGCTACAGACCCATTCAAATGGTGTATCCTGGGTTGACAAAACTGGAGCAGTTGCAAATGTTGATGGTTTGATCACACGGTCTTCTCATGTCAATCTATCTTTGCAAGTAGCGGATTGTGTTCCTATTTTTGTTTACGATATGAAAAAAAATACCCGGGGACTGATTCATGCGGGATGGAAAGGGATGACCTCCTCGATTTGCAGGATGTTGGTTGAACAATTTGAACGGGAGGGAGCTGACCTCAATGACTTAATCGTGTATTTAGGTCCGGCAATCTGTCAGGATCATTATGAAATTGGAATTGATGTTGCAAAGAAATTTCATGAGCACAGTCTGAAAAAAACTCAAGAATCTGTTTTTGCAGATCTCCGTACTGAGCTAACCACCCAACTGCTTATACTTGGAGTTCCGAGTGAAAATATTCAAGTTTCCAGTATTTGTACTTATGAAGATCCTGACTGCTGCAGTTATCGGGGAGCTAAAGACTCTGCAGGGAGGATGTTTGCTTTTATGGGGAATATCTAATGTCAGCAGTTCAAGGAATATTTCTGGGAATCGTACAAGCACTGACGGAATTCCTTCCTGTAAGCAGCTCCGGGCATCTCGTTCTCGCAGAACATTTTTTACACATTCAAACTCCCGGGATTGCGATGGAAGTGGTGTTGCATCTGGGGACTTTGGTGAGTATTCTGGTTTATTATTTCTCTGACCTGAGCAAATTAGCCGTCGATTTTTTCACAAATCGCGACCCTAAGGGTAGAAAACTCGTCTGGATGCTGATCATTGCCACAATCCCTGCGGTGATCATCGGGTTAGGATTTGAGCACCAGATTGATGCATTCTTCTCAAATACGATTTTGGTTTCGATAGCGATGATCTTTACCGGATGTGTCCTGTTCAGCACAAGATATTTGAAAAATAATCAAAATGACAATATACTAATACTCTCCGCTATTGCAATAGGGATTGCCCAGGCTGTTGCCATTGTGCCAGGCATTTCAAGATCGGGGATGACAATCTCCGTGGCTATTGTACTGGGGGTAACGAATATTTCAGCAGCCCGTTTCTCATTTATCCTGGCGATTCCCGCCTTACTTGGAGCCGGGATTTTAAAATTGAATGCCGCCTTGAGTTTAACGACCCAAATCCCGGTTGGGGCGATCGTCGGTGGTTTTCTGTCTTCAGCGCTTATCGGATACCTGGTCATTGGCCTGCTTATCAAATTGATTTCCAAAGATAAATTCTGGTTATTTTCAATTTACTGCTGGGTCGTTGGATTGTCAAGTTTACTGCTTGTGGTCACCTAAAATGAAATCAGCAATCTCCGCCGGAAGGGTCATACGAAAAATTATTCAGAATGAAATAGCTCCCGTTTATTTTCTAAACGGAAACGATGGTTATTTACAGGAATTCTTTATCGGGGAGCTTGCAAAAGTGTTTTTAAAAGATGTTGGTTATAAGACATTTATATCATTAGATGATGATAAAGAACAAGACCTTTTGGGGGAACTTTCTGCTCTTTCTCTCTTTGAAGAAAAACGAATTATTGTTGTGCGCCAGATTAGGAAAATGACGAATAAAGGCAAGAGTGAGATGTTGAGTTATTTTTTATCGCCAAATCCTTCGAATTGTGTGCTCCTCATTAATGCAGAGGATCGAGGGAAGAATAAGTTTATCGATTCATTGAAGCAACAGGCCGTTCATGTTGATGTAGGTTCTCCCCGCGGTCAAAAATTCAAAGATTGGGCAAATTATATCGTAAAAAGAAAATCTATTAAAATAGCATCGGAAGCACTTGATCTGTTGATCGATTTGCAGGGAGATTCTTTAGCAAAAATATTTAATGAAGTGGAAAAACTCTCGCTTTATGCAGGCGACGATAAGGTTATTGATAGAGCAACTATTGAATCGACTTCCATGCATCAGCGTCAATACGATATAGACCAATTACAGGATGCATTGGGACAGAGAGACCTCGGTTCAGCGTTTACAATTACAACAAATTTGCTGGATAGTGGCAGTCCGGTAACCTTGATCACCATGAATCTATCAGCTCTTTTTCAGGAATTACTTTGGAAAAAAATGGGTGCACGAGATATAAAATTTAGTTGGTTGATTCGTGGTTTGGTAAAAAGGAATATTAAACAATATACCGATAATTTCAGCACCAGAGAGGTTAAGGATATTTTAATCGAACTTCGAAAAATTGATATACTTAATAAGACAACTTCGGTGTCGCCGCCCTCACTAATAGAACCCTTAATCATAAAAACTTGTTCAAAAATTTATGCCTGAATTTAAAGTTACTGATGAAGAACTGATCCGTAGATTTCAGAATGGGGAAGAACGCGCATTCAATGAAATTGTTATGCGCTACAAAGACCGGCTCCTCAATTTTGTCTATAGATTTTTAAATGACATTGAAAGAGCCGAAGACCTTGTGCAGGATACTTTCCTGAAAGTCTATACTCACAAGCATTCCTATCAGGAAATAGCAAAGTTTTCTACCTGGCTTTATACAATCGCGGGGAATCTTGCAAGAACCGAGTTAAGAAAATTGAAGCGCCGAAGAACTTATTCCATTTCTGACTTAAGCTATGATAATAAACAATATGATATCCCGCTTATCGATGATCCGGAGTCAAATATCGAGTCAACGAATTTTGCCCATAATCTTCAGAAAGCAATGAACCAACTTCCCCCTGATTTTAAAACAATGGTGATACTGAGAGATATCCAGGAACTTTCTTACGAAGACATAAGTAAGATCGTTGATGTGCCAATTGGTACCGTCAAATCAAGAATTAATCGAGGAAGACTTAAGTTACAGTCAATGTTAAAACATTAATGGAGGGCTTACTGACTGAATGAATTGTTACAATTTTGAAGCAAATATATCAGCTTACATAGATGGGGAATTAGATCACAGCAACTGGAAGGGGTTTACCAAACACCAGCAGGAATGTCTTTCCTGCAGAAACCAATTGGAGGGTGTGCGTGAACTCATTGGGGCGATAAAAACGGTTCCCAATCTTACAACATCAAAAGATTTTTTAAAGGGTCTTCAACGTAAAATTGAAGAATACGACGATAAAAGATCTCTCATTACACGAATTATTGAATTCAGACCCTTCGGGATGAATCCGTTACAGGCAGTCGGTTTTGCAGCGGTAGTCACTTTTATGGTCATCTCTTCGTTCATGCTCTTCAAATCGGATAAAATTCCTGTTGTTGATTTTGATAAATTATCCAAAGAAAATCAGCAAGAGCTTCCAGCCCGAGTACAAAATCAGGGTATCTATCCTCAGCAAAATCCTGCTATGATGGCATCAGATAATGATCCTGCCGATACTACTAAGGATAAAACTCATCATAATTCACCCAATTACGATAACCAGATGCATCTGGTAAATCAGCAGGGGAGGCCTTAAAAAACAAATACCCCCGACTATAAATCGGGGGTTTTCAAATTGTTTGATCTCATTTTATCCCAGGATTTCGTTTACCAAAGCCACGACATCGACGACGTTGACAAAACTATCCTGATTTAAATCGCCTGCCCAAAGTTGATAATTAGTGGGATTGCTTTCTACAATACTTCCTACCAAGGTTACAACATCCACAACATTTAGACTCCCGTCATAATTGATGTCACCCGGCAATCCCGGAGGTGTCCCAAATTCGTAACAACCCGGATCGGGGTAATATCCGAAATATTCTCCCTCCGCGGCATTTATCAGTGTATTACCATCAAGCTCGAAATAATCTGTTCCCATATCGATACATCCCGACGATATTTGCAATGAATAGTCTCCTGATGCTGGATCTGTAAAATCCGGTTCAATGTCATAATCAGCTCCCAGCATCTCAAAGTTACCACTCATGGTCGTGATGCCACCTGCCCCTCCTTGAATATCTGAATAAGCAATGATCACAGAACCCTGTGAATAAACAAATAACTGGGTGGGTGCGTTATTGAAAATTATTGAATTAACGATGGTTGCACTTGAATTGTTCACTGACATCCCATACCCGGAATGACCCGTAATGGTTCCATTAATTACTGTGGGTTCAGAATCATTTACACATTTTAAACCAGTAGACCCATTATCAGCGATAAGTACATTTTTCAATTCAGGATTAGAGTAGAAGCTGCACACAATACCTTCCTCTTCATTATCAGTTATTTCAACCTTATTTAAGGTTGGGGATGCGTAATTCGAAAGATAAATACCGCTGTGTGAATTATTGGATATTTTTAAATTTGTTAAAGAGGGGCTTGCCATGTTACAGGCAATACCTCCGCCCCGGCTGACAAGTGAATCATTTGTGACGATCTGATTTTCAGTAATAATAAGGTCAGCTAATTGTGGACTAGCCTGAGAACAGTAAATCCCGCCCCCTTCAGCAACACTTCCGCTACATGTTGATGAACCACTTCCATGAGTTAGCGTGAACCCCGATAATTTAGCAGCGCTATTGATAAAACTGTCAAAAACGATGACGCTGCCGCTGAAGTTCCCATCGATAATCGTGGAATTAATATACGATTGATCTCCGGTTGTTAGAAATAGCGAACCTAAAATGATGTTCTTTGCACTAACGGATATATTCTCATAGTATGTCCCTGGTTGTACTAATACCGTATCACCGCTAACTGCGGAATCGACAGCCGACTGAATATCCGGGTATGCATCTGGAACTTCAATTAAATTAGCTAATCCAAATCCAATTGCTGATGCGATAATCAAAATTTGCTGAAGTATTCGTATCATAAGATTCTCCTGGTTTATCAATGAACTGTCACATTGATATTACATTTCCACAACGACGAAGGCTATAAAATACGTTCTATTGAGGAAAAAGTTTAGATAGCAGATGAATTTGCAAAAACCAAGCCGATATATATAATATTCTACGTTATATTACTAAGTCTATGACTGACCATGTGCACCGCAAGGGTTATGAACAAATGCAGAATTTTGCGGGAATCTACAAAATAATATTTAGTTGCTGGACAATTCCAATTGGTCTGAAATAATAAGCCTGAACTTTGTTTAAATTACAACTCTGTTTGATTAACAAAATTCAGGAGTTATTGAGATGATAACAAAATTCTTCCAGCTCATTCTTTTAACAGGTTCCTTGTTGGTGTGTCAGGATATTTATTCAGATTATCTTATTGAAAATGGTGATACGCTTGATGTATTCTCATATCAAATCCCATCCGGATATTCAGAAAACTCACCAGTTCCTTTACTCGTAGCCTTTCACCACTGGGGAGGGAACGAGATGTCCAATTATTCAACCAATTTTGATGAAGAGGCGAATGAACGCGGTTGGATTTTCTTGTCCCCATTTGGAGGTTCCCCCAACAACTATGCACACCAGGGAGCACAGTACTTTTTCAAACAGGAGATCATCTGGATGGAGCAGAATTATAGCGTTGATACCGATAGGATTTATTTGGTGGGTGGATCGATGGGAGGTGCAGCGGGTGCAATTTTCGCAAATAATCACTTGGACCCAACTGAACCTATGGTAGCAGCAACGGTATCGGGCTCTGGAATTCTGGACTGCGAAAGGAGATACTACGAGATGGACGGCAATAATTCAATGATCCAGTGGTTTGGTGGGACACCGGAAGAAGTGCCCTTCGAATACCACCGAAACAGTGCCGTCTATTTTGCCGACAGCGCTCAAAGTATGCATTATAATTTACAATATACGCCGTTGTATCTGGATTTCAGTGCAAATGAACCCCACCGCTATCACGCAGAAGATCTCTACAATCTGCTGCTGGGTTATAATGAGAATATGTGGATAGAAACCGAACCCGGCGGCGGACATGGATACGCTGTGCTGGATGACTCAGCTGCATGTGACTGGATGTCTCAGTTTGAATTGGTATCAGATCCCGATAATATTAACGTCAATTTGGACGAGAGTGGCAGAGCTTATTGGCTGTCCGCATCGGGTCAGGAGCAAGCTGATAACTTCATAAGGCTTCTGGCCGATCGCACAGATGACAGCACTTTTACGATTCATCAATTCCTCAACGCCGATTCTCTGAAAATTATTGCTGGTAACCATACTTACAATAGCGTTTCAGTCCATAGCAATCTTCATCAGCAGTACACATTGGGTCTTGCAGTATCCGATATTTCTCTTTTTTCGTTTGTGAAGCTGGATGGAACTCCGATTATCAACTGGTCCGCTGGTGGAAATGTAATCTGGATTAGCAATGCCGGTACTGGTAATTACACTTTCATTTTTTCGGGTTTACCTCCGGATGTAAATGCAGATGGATTATGGGATGTTCTCGACATCGTCCTCACTATTAATTTTATCATGGGGAATTCAGAACCAAATGAGTTTGAGCAAATTGCAGCAGACATAAATAATGACGGCGTAATCAACATACTTGATGTTGTTACAATGATCAATATTATTGTGAGCTGATCTATTCGCTAAATTAGAGAGTCGGCTTTTGTCTCCATCAACTTCAAACCAAAGAAGACTCAGTTCATCCTCAGCTGGAAGCGCTTTCGTAGCGTGCGAGTCCTCGAATCCAGACAAAGCGAACCGCAATTAAAAAACAGGCTGCGATAATTGTCTGTGTAAGTAAATAACGAAGTTGAGGTCCAAATATTAAGGTACGAGCGGGTACAGAAGAAACAAGCGCCATTGGAACAATCGTAAAAAGTGTCTTCCGCAAAATTCCCGAATAAATCGTGTCAGGGCGCATTGAAAATTTCATAATCTCATGGCTAAGCCATCCTGACATTGAAAAATTACGAAACCAAAATGCCAGACTGGCGATCATGAAATCCACTGAGTAGAAAATGGTTAATCCCAGTATAAATGAGTAAACAAAGAAAATGACATGCTGAACAGGAAATACCTTACCCATGCTGTGACCAGCAAATGCCAATAGAGCGGATAAAAGTACGATCGAAACTAATGCGTACGAATTTATGTATCGAAAAGAAGAGAAAAATTGAGGATCCACAGGTTTCATCAGTACAAAATCCAGATCGCCCTTTACGATCATACGGTTCAATTTTCCGAGATTTTCCGCTATGAACAACATATAAACCGTATCCATCATAAATGTGATAATCAGAAACAATGTAACATCCTCTTTTGTGAATTCAAGCAGAGAATCGACATAGTTAAAAATGATGCTGAAAAATAAAAAATGAGACCCATAGTAGACAAAATCAACAAATAACATTCCGATAAAGTTTGCCTTGAATTCCATATCCCGCGTGAGGCTGTTGCTGAAAAATGCCCCCAGGAGTTTTATATTTCTAACCACCGAAGCCTTCGTATTTTTGAATTCCCATTCTGTATACAACGGTACCAATCACCGTCATAATCACTGACCAAATCAGACTATGAAATGTTTCGATACCCCATCGATCGATGGCTAGATTTCCTGTTGCAATACTCACCGGGAGATCAACAAGATAGGGCAGGGGAGTGAAATGTAGAATTTTGAGTACGGATTCAGGGAAAAACCGCAGAGGAACCATCTGACCTGACAACACCATGTTGGCCAGATTATAGGCGATGATGAGCGCACGGACTTCACCAAACCAGAAGGCAAAACAGACCATTACGAAGTAAACTGTGTAGGAGAGATAAATGGAGATGATCAGAGTCCCCAGAAATCCAAGTATATGTAAAAATGTTGGAAATGCCCACAAGGGAAAAAAAATAATTATACCGGTGATCATGAAAAAATAAACCAAATAGAATAATGAATTGTAACCAACAAATAACATGAAATGATAGGTGAAAAATGAGATAGGTCTGATCAAATATTTATTCAATTCACCTTCGCGAATGGCCGTGATCATTTCAAGAGATGTAACCCAGGAAGATTTCAACTGACCCACTACAAGACAGAGAAAAATATAGACCATGAGGTCTCTGAAAGTGAAACCGTTTACTTCTGAAATGCCCTGTGTGAGGAAAATACGTTTCCAGAGCAAGTATTCAATAAATACCCCGGAAATAATCGCAAAGGTCCCGACCAGAGAATTTGCTTTATATTCCAGAGCCTGGATCCAAGTCATTCGAATGACCCCAAAGTACTTTGCAGAATATTTACTGATCATGTCGATGATAATGGTCCATCTTGGAGAATCGGAATTAAATTCAGTACTGTCTTTAAGAATCTCGACAAATTAAAATCAAAAGTATCAGAAATAATTAATGAC
>CAZIYQ010000067.1:0-12939 GCA_964543505.1 uncultured bacterium
GAAAAAAAGCTACAGAGAAATTGACCCTAAAAACTGGACAGTGTCTTATGTGCACAAACTGCTTGAATTTTGACTCGTGTAAAATTCAGTTATAATTGCCCCCCTGATATTCTGTTGTAGGTAAATAATCTCCAGCAACAGGTCATAGCTGGCCTTGAATACCGGCAGTTCATCATATTTTTTTAATGCATAAATTCAAAATTTTACAATCCTATGGAATAACAGCTGCGCTGTTCCGGCTCTGACGGATTCCACAGGATAAAATAGTCAAATGAACTTCGTTCATCCTGCCTTCGCCTTATGGCTGCCAATTGAAGACTAGAAAATTCACACTGGATTTGAATGATCCGTGTAATCAGTGATTCAGACAAGGAAAGCAATATACTTCTTTCTCCCCCTGCCGCGGTGCTTGCCCGACAGGATGATGTTTTGGCAGGAGTGTCCGACAGAAACAGCACTGGCTGGGTGTGATTCAAACAATCTCTGTATACTGCAAAACTAACCGGACAATCTCATTGTAATACTTTCTGTTTACCCGTTAATTTTGATGTCATTTTAACCTTGAAAACGGGAGGATATCCATGAAGAAGATCATCTGCATACTGTTTATTATCGTGCTCTGTGGTTTGAATTTTTCCCAGGGCGGCATCCTGGAAAATACCAATATGTCCGGTAGTTTTGGTTCCGTCATCGTCAATGGAAAAATCTATAACCAGCTGGCCCTGCGTCCAGAGATCGTCATCGGAAAACTTGGGATCGGGCTGGATATCTACCTCTATATCGATTCCGATGGCAATATTTACCAGAACAGCTGGGATTTTTCCGACGGTACCGCCATCGCCAGGACTATCCTCGACAAAGTTCTTTATGTACGCTGGGCACAACCCGGCGATCCTTTCTACTTCAGAGCAGGGGCACTGCCTTACGCCACACTGGGCCATGGAATCCTTGTGAACCGCTACTCCAACATGATCGACTACCCCAGTTTCAGACGTATCGGACTGGATCTCAAAGCAAAGTTCTCCACCCTGCAGTTGGAATACATCCAAAGTGATTTTAAACACACTCCCGGAATGACCGGTGTGCGGCTGGCAACACCCTTTTTCGGTAAAGCCAATATCGGTGTGTCCTTTGTCACGGATATGGACCAGTTTGCCGGCCTCATCGACAGTGACGGGGATAATGTTCCTGACGTCTTTGACGATCTGCCGGATGATGCTGATTATTACGATCAGTCCGTTGCCGATAAATACGATACCTGGCTGGATGTGTATTCCTTCGACCATGGTGGTGATTCCACCGGTTTTTCACAGTGGTTCAATACCAACCCGGGCATTCCCAGGAATTCCTATTCCAAAGACCAGTACAGCGGTGACACCGTCAGTGGTATGGCCGTGGACCTCTCCTATCAGCTGAACCCCAATCTCCAGCTCTATTCAGAATTTGGCCAGCTCATCGGAGAGACCACCAAAGTCAATAATAACTCAAATTCACTGGGTTATGGCCTGGTCCCACTGGGCCTGTACTATCACTTTGGCTTTGCTCAATTACAGGCGGAATACCGCATCGCTTCAAGAAATTTCCTCTTCAACTACTGGGATCAGTCCTACGATGTCAACCGGGCTACCATCCAGTACATCAACGGGAATGATTCCATCTTTACAAAAGAGAGTCAGCTCTATCGTTATGGCAAGACAGCAGGATTCTATACGCACCTTTCCCTGGCGCTGATGAATGTCATTGACCTTGGTTTTGGCTATCAGGACATGCAGGGCAAGATCTGGAGTGATTCAGATGCAGATTATATCGATGATAACAACAAGACTTTTTTGAGCACGGCTTCTTTGAACACCTCTTTCATTCCCAAGGTCAAAAAAGCAGTTGCCTTCTATCAGCAGAGCAATATCCCCAATCCATTTGATTTCAAGGCCAGTTCCACCACCGTATTTGGCTATGATGTGGGCATCGAGGTTTCCAGCGGCGTGATGATCATTTACAAAGCCCGCACGACTTATGTGATGGGCCCGGACGGCAATCTCGACCCTGTACATTCCATGCAATTTGAAACCCAGGTAATTTTCTAATATGAATTCACGGGAGATCCGCAGGCAGTTTCTTGATTTTTTCCTCGATAAAGGGCACACTTTTGTGCGCAGTTCGCCGGTGGTTCCGCTGGACGATCCCACTCTTCTGTTCATCAATGCCGGGATGAACCAGTTCAAACCTGTATTTCTGGGGCAATCCACGCCCGTTGCACCCCGAGTTGTGAATTCACAAAAATGTATCCGTGTCAGCGGTAAGCACAATGATCTGGAAGAAGTGGGCGTCGATGATTATCACCACACTTTTTTCGAAATGCTGGGCAACTGGTCCTTTGGTGATTACTATAAAAAAGAAGCCATCCAATGGGCCTGGGAGCTGCTCACGGATGTCTGGAAAATCGACAAAAAACGTCTTTGGGTCACTATTTTCAAGGAGGATGACGAGGCCGGTGAACTTTGGGCAAAATATACGGATATCCCTAAAGAGCGCATTCTGAAATTCGGCCACAAAGATAATTTCTGGGAAATGGGTGACACCGGTCCCTGCGGACCCTGTAGTGAAATCCACTACTATTCCGGGGACGATCCGGAACATCAAAGCGCAGCCGGTGTGAATGCTGATTCTGACTACCGCGAGATCTGGAACCTGGTCTTTATTCAGCACGATCGTCAGCCCGATGGCTGCCTGGTCGATCTTCCCCTGCGACATGTGGACACAGGAGCCGGTTTCGAACGCATCGTGGCCCTGCTCAATGGTCATCGTTCCAATTATGAAACCGATCTTTTCGTTCCGCTCATTGAGAAAATCGCTGCCCTGACCGGCAAAACAACTGACTTTAAAAGAGGCGTTCCCCATCGGGTGATTGCCGATCATTTACGAATGCTCTCCTTCTCCATCGCCGATGGCGCTCTGCCCGGTAACGAAGGCCGCGGCTATGTATTGCGGCGTGTACTCCGCAGGGCCGCCCGCTTCGGCCGAATGCTGGAGATGCACAAGCCCTTCATCTTCGAGCTGGTGGAACCCCTCATCGAAATCATGGGGGATGCCTACCCGGAGATCATCGACAAAAAGGCCCATATCAAAAGGGTCATCAAGGCGGAGGAAGTCTCCTTTGGCGAAACCCTGGACCGGGGTCTGGATATCTTTTCAAAAATAACGGATGGCCTGCGCCCCGGGGACGTCATCTCCGGTGCAGACGCTTTCAAATTATACGACACTTTCGGATTCCCCCTGGACCTCACCGAGCTCCTGGCCCGTGAAAAATCATTGTCGGTGGACACCACCGGTTTTGATGCCAGTATGCAGCAGCAGAAAGACAGAGCCAGGGCAGCCGGGAAATTTACCAGCGTAAAGGATGATACAAAATGGACCGTGGTCACTGCTGAATCCGGCAGTGAATTCATCGGCTACGATCAGGTTGCTGCAGACGTGAATATTCAGCGCTATTCACTCTCCGGTGGTAAAATAGATTTCATCCTGGACAAAACACCATTTTATCCCGAACAGGGTGGCCAGGTTGGTGATGTGGGAAGCCTGCACACCAACGCTCTGCACATCACCGTTACCGACACTTTTAAAAATGTGGATGATATCGTCCATCGGGGGATTATCGACAGCGGCGCTTTAAAGCCCGGCGAAACGTTGAAAGCCGAGGTGGATTTAAAACGCCGCAACCGGATACGGCGGAATCATACAGCAACCCACCTGCTGCACAAGGCTCTGAAAATGGTTCTGGGAGAACATGTCAATCAGGCAGGATCCCTCGTGGCCGAAGATCGGTTGCGCTTTGACCTGACCCATTTTGAAAAGATCTCCACGGAACAGCTGAAGAAAATCGAAAATATTGTGAATGCAGAAATCCGCGCAAATATCGCGGTAAACACCGAGATCATGGATTACAAAGCCGCTGTCAGCAATGGTGCTACGGCACTGTTCGGCGAAAAATACGGCTCGACCGTACGGGTTGTTGAAGTTCCCGGCTTTTCAAAGGAACTCTGCGGCGGCACCCATGTTAGCCGAACCGGAGATATCGGTATTTTCAAAATCTTAACCGAGAGTGCACTGGCCTCCGGAGTTCGGCGTATCGAGGCTGCCACCGGGGCCGAGGTTCTCAACTGGATACAGGAGCAGGAAAATCTTTTAGACAAGCTCAGAGAAACCTTAAAATGCTCTCTGAAGGATATTCCCGGTCGGATCGAAACTCTGATCGAACAACGTAAATCCCTGGAAAAAGAGCTGCAGACCCTGAAAAAATCCAGCCAAGCCGACGTGATCGGCGATCTGCTCTCTGCCGGGAACTCCGTTGGAAATGTGAGAGTCGTGGTCATCCGCCTGGAAGAAGCCGGAGATCTGAAAGAACTCGGAGATATCTTTCGATCCAGGGCTGTGAGAAATGCGGCCGCACTGATTGGTACCGTGAACAATGCCAAACCCATGGTGATGTGTGCCGTCACTGACGATCTTGTAAGCAGGGTAAAAGCAGGTGACATCGTGAAACAGGTCGGTGCCAAAATGGGCGGCGGCGGCGGCGGCAGGCCTCACCTGGCAACAGCCGGCGGCAGGGATGTGAACCTCCTTGATGCAGCCCTGAAGTTCGGCGAAAAGCTGATTCGTGAAAAATTAGATAGCAAGGGGAACTAATGCGACTTCCCCAACTTAATATCTGACCTTATTAATTGGTAATTTAATGTTTACAAACACTCCCTTAATTTTTGAAGAAAGTCAGCCAGGGAAAACCGGGACTCCAATTCCTGAAGCGGATGTCCCGGAGCTTGAATTGTCCGATGTGATTGACAGTGCTCTGTTACGGAAAACCCCTGCAGAATTACCTGAGGTGTCCGAGCCGGAGGTCGTTCGGCACTTTGTGAATCTGTCCGTCAAAAACCATCACATTGATAAGGGATTCTATCCGCTGGGTTCCTGTACCATGAAATACAATCCCAAGATCAACGATGCTATTGCCGCCCTGTCAGGTTTTGCCAGACTGCACCCGCTCCAGTCGGATGATACGGTGCAGGGAGCTCTCCAACTCATGTGGGAACTTGAACGGATGCTGCAGAAGATCACCGGCATGGCGGGCGTCACCCTGCAGCCCAGTGCCGGTGCCCAGGGAGAATTTACCGGGGTACTGGTTATTCGCAAATACCACGACCAGAACGGCAGCCATAATCGCCGCTATATCCTGATCCCCGAAACGGCTCACGGCACGAATCCCGCTTCTGTCGTATCAGCCGGGTTCAAACCCAAAGTCGTAAAGAGCAACGATCGGGGCAGGGTCGATCTGGAAGACCTGGAATCCAAAGCCGATCGGGAAACCGCAGGAATGATGCTCACACAGCCCAACACCCTGGGGTTGTTTGAAAACGACATTGCAGAGATCTCCTCTATTGTCCACTCTGCAGGCGGACTCATGTATATGGACGGTGCTAATCTGAATGCGCTGGTGGGATTGACACGGCCGGCCGATATGGGCTTTGATATCACCCATATCAATCTACATAAAACTTTTTCCACACCCCATGGCGGAGGTGGTCCCGGTGCCGGCCCCATCGGAGTCGTTGAGAAACTCATTCCTTATCTTCCGGTCCCGGTCATCCGCAAAACGGAGAGCGGGAAGTTCGTTAGAGATTATGATATTCCCCACTCCATTGGGAATGTCCACAGTTTCTGCGGTAATTTTGGGGTGCTGGTACGCGCCTGGGCCTATATCCGCATGCTGGGAGAAAAAGGGGTTCGGGAAATGACCCGTTACGCCATTATCAATGCAAATTACGCCAAGGCCAAATTGCAGGATGCGTACAACATTCCCTTTTCCGAAGGGACAATGCACGAATTCGTCATCTCCGGTACACGCCAGAAAGAACGCGGTGTAAGGGTGCTGGAAATCGCCAAGGCATTGCTGGATTATGGTTTTCACGCCCCCACAATTTATTTCCCCATCAATGTGAGCGAATCGATGATGATCGAACCCACAGAAACCGAGAGCCGTAAAACACTGGATAGCTTCATCGAAGCCATGCTTGAGATCGACAAGTTAATTGACAGCGATCCGGAGCGCATCCATTCTGCTCCCTTTTCTACACCGGTCAAGCGCCTGGATGAGACCCGAGCAAACCGTGAACCCAATTTGAGGTGGCAAAAGTGAATTGCAAACAAGATCAATCACAGATTTTCGTAAGCCTGACACCGGGAGATGGTGTGGTGGATTGTCTTGAGAAAGTTGCGAAACGAGAATCTCTCGGATCAGGTCTCATTCTGGGGATTGGTGCAGTTAGAGAGGTAACGCTCGGCTACTACGATCTGGAGCAAAAGACCTATCACAAACGGAGCTTTGAAGGTTCCTTTGAACTCCTGAGCTTCTGCGCCAATATTTCATTTAAAGAAGGGGAATTGTTCATTCACCCCCATGTTACCTTGAGCGGTGAAGATTTCCGCGTCATCGGCGGACACCTTTTCGCCGGGGTCATCTCCGCCGCCGGAGAATTTGTCATTTACCCTGGGAATCTTGAGATCAGCCGTCAAATCAACCCGGATGTCAACCTGCCCTTGTGGCATTTTTAAGGAAAGTCATGAGAAAGATCATTAAAACGGATAAGAGTCCCGCCGCCATCGGCACCTATTCACAGGGGGTTGCGTCAGGAGGATTGGTATTTACCTCCGGACAGATCCCGCTGGACCCTGTAACGGGCAAACTGGTGACCGGTGAGTTTAAAGATCAGGTCGAACAAGTCCTCCGTAATGTAAGCGCTGTTCTGGAGGCGGGCGGCAGCTCACTGGACCGGATCATTAAACTGACGGTCTTTTTGAAAGATTTGAGAAATTTCCCAATGCTCAATGGAGTCTTCATGAAATACTTTGCAGCCGACGCACCGGCTCGTTCAACGGTTCAGGTATCAGACCTGCCTATGGGCGTAGATGTGGAAATCGACGCTATCGGCTGTGTAAAATGAAAAAAATATCTCTGTTGATCATCACTCTCGTTTTACTGGCCCAGATCTCACTGGGGCAGGAGAGCTATATTGATTCAACAAAGATTAAGAATCCGAAGCTGGCCTGGAAACTGAGCATACTGCCGGGATTTGGACAGATCTATAACGGGAAATACGTGAAGGCAGCCGTGTTGATGCTGGGAGAATCCTATGCCATCCATCAATTTCAGCACTACCGCCACGAGGGCAGCATCGGCAAGCGCAATACCTACGCCTGGTGGGTCATGGGTCTGATGGTGTACAGCATGCTGGATGCCTATGTGGATGCACAACTGTCCACTTTCCCCGTGAAAACGGAACCCAAAGAAGTCGAAAAACCTGAATCTCCACCGTTCGACAACAAAAAGACTCAACCCGAAAGCGGAAGCAAATAAAGATATGTGCGGCATTATCGGGATTTATAACAACGAAGAGGCCTCAACATTGGCTTACATGGGTCTCTATGCCCAGCAACATCGGGGACAGGAAGGTGCCGGCATCGTCTCTGCTAATGAGGGTCGCTTATTCCGGCATATGGGTGAAGGTCTGGTGTCAGATGTCTTCATGGATCCAGCTGTTTTCGACGATTTAAAGGGGAAATCTGCCATTGGCCATGTGCGCTATTCCACTACTGGAGTGAGTGACAAAACCAATGTTGGTCCCCTCATGTTCAATGTGGATGACTCGGCTGTCTCTATTGCTCATAACGGGAATCTGGTTGATGCCGCCCACATGCGCCGTGAACTCCAGCAGAAGGGGGCCATTTTCCAGACCTCCACCGATACGGAAATTATCATTCATCTACTGGCCAGGGAAAAGGGCAACAGCATTCCGGAGCGGCTCGAAAGGGCACTGCAAAAGATATCGGGTGCATACTCACTGCTCGTCATCACCCCAAATGAACTCATTGCGGCCCGGGATCCTCTCGGCATCCGCCCTTTTTGCTTGGGCCAGTTGAAAGATGCCTACATCCTCGCCTCAGAAACCTGTGCTTTTGACTTACTCGGTGCAGATTATTTGAGAGACATCGAACCCGGAGAGATGTTGGTCATCGATTCTACAGGGATGCATACAAAGCAGATCTTCCCACCTGAAAAACCGAGCCACTGCATTTTTGAGCACATATATTTTTCCAGACCGGATTCCCGGATTTTTAACGAAAACGTGGACAAGGTACGGCGGAAATGCAGTAAAATCCTCGCCGACGAGCAGCCGACTCCAACGGCCGATATTGTCATCTCTGTGCCGGACTCCAGCAATACCAATGCGTTGGGATATGCCCGCCGTTCAAATCTGAAATATGAGATCGGGCTTATCCGCAATCATTACGTGGGCCGAACCTTTATTTTCCCGTCTCAGCGTCTGCGAGACCTTTCTGTAAAACTCAAATTCAATACGGTGAGCGGTGTTTTAAAAGACCGCGAGGTGGTGGTGGTGGATGATTCCATTGTCAGAGGGACCACACTCAAAAAGTTGACACGCCTGTTGAGAGCATCCGGTGTAAAAAAGGTGCATGTCCGGATAGGTTCGCCACCGGTACAACACCCCTGTTTTTATGGTATGGATTTCCCCACGGAATCCGAGCTCATCGCCAACCATCACTCCCTTAAGGAAATTGAAGATATCATAGAAGTTGACTCCCTTGGGTATCTGTCCGTCGAAGGAATGCTGGAGGCCACCGGAGCCGAAAAGGATCATTTTTGTACAGCTTGTTTTTCAGGGAATTATCCCGTCGTTTCGAAAGGAGATCATGTTTAAAAAATTCTTCAGGGACCATCCCGTCCACAAAAAAATTGTCCCCGTTTTTGACCGATTATTTTTACTGCGGCCCACTTTGTTTTTCCCGGTTTGGGTGATGCTGACCGTGGGGATGGCCGCCGCTAAAATGAATATCGACCGCTATCAAGTCTGGATTGTGGATTTTGATTATCGAACGATTTTTCTGTTCATCGGAATGACGCTGATTTCCGGCAGCACTTTCATCATCAATCAAATCAAAGATGAAAAAGGCGATAAACTCAATAAAAAATTATTTCTCGTTGGTGATTTTATCTCCCACGACCAGGCCCGTAAAATCTTGATCGGCTCCGGTGTTGCGGGAATCATTGCCCTCCTGCTCTCGGGCTGGGCCATGCTGCTGGCCGGTTTGCTACTGTATTTGTTCTGGGGAGTTTTATACAATCTGGAACCTTTTCATTTTAAAAACAAGCCCCTTCTGGGGATGATTACAAACACACTGGCAGGACTGATTATTTATGGTTCGGGCTGGGTTCATGTCTACCTCGGGAGCAACGCTGATCTTTCGGAGATGATCGGCTCGAAAATGCTGCTCATTGCTATTCCCTATCTGCTATGTTATTCAGCAACATCCATGCTGACGACCATCCCTGATTTAAAGGGAGATCAGGAGACTGGGGCAAAGACCTTTCCATTACAGTTTGGTCAATGGACGACTATTTTTATCGGAACGCTCTTCGTCATGTCCGCTTTCCTGCTGGGTTACAAGCTTTCTGACCCGGTGAGCACGACTGCGGCACTGGTCTCACTCCCTTTCTATGGTGTTGCACTCATCCGCAATAAAATCAAAGATGTGCTTCGGGCCATTCGCTATTCCATACTGGTCCTGGCCGTATTCGTCATGTCCATCTATCCGCTGCTCTTCCCGGCTGTCTTCGTGGTCTTTTATCTGTCAAAGTATTATTACTGGCACCGCTTCGATTTACACTATCCTACATTTTTGGTGGATAATGATTAATATCAAAGAGAACCGCTGTGATTTTTGCGGCACTTGCGTGGCCGTCTGCCCGGTGGATTGCATTGAGCTCCGCGAGGCGAGTATTCAAATTGATGATGTGGTATGCATTAATTGCGATTTGTGTGTTGAGATCTGCCCAATAGAAGTTTTGGAGACCGACAATGAAGGATAGATACGATGTCGTCGTCGTAGGTGGTGGCCCCAGCGGATCCATGGCAGCAAAAATTGCCTCAAAGGGCGGGGCTTCCGTCTGTATTCTTGAGAAAGACCGGGATATCGGCTATCCTGTACGCTGTGGTGAAGCCGTTGGTGAACTAGGCTTAAAACAATTCGTGGAGATCAAAGAATCGTGGATTGCAGCAAAGATTACGCATTTTGGACTTGTTGCCCCCAATGGCACTCGTGTGGAAGCAAAATTCGCGAACCAGCACGGCTATATTCTGCATCGCAGGATATTTGATTACGATCTGGCACAGGATGCTGCCAACGCAGGGGCTGAGATTTATACGAAATCCTATGTCAATGGAGTCTTGAAGGAAGATGGCAGGGTCTGCGGCGTGACCCTTGATTATCTGGGAGAACCAAGGACGATTCGTGCTAAACTGGTCATCGGTGCAGATGGCGTGGAATCCCGTGTCGGCCGCTGGGCCGGGTTGAGGACCCAGGTAAAAATGAAGGACATGGAAACCTGCGTGCAATATTCCGTGGCCAATATTGATATTGACGTGAACAGGATCGTTTTTTACGTGGGACAGTGCTATGCTCCGGGCGGCTATTTATGGGTTTTCCCAAAAGGAGAGCGCAGTGCCAATATTGGACTCGGTGTCGCAGGACATCTGGCAAAAGACAAATCTGCACAGAAATGCCTTGACGAGTTCATGCAGCATGAATACCCCGGGGCCTCCATTCTCACAACCATGTGTGGTGGAGTCCCGTGTTCCAAACCCATGGAGAAACCCGTCGCGGACGGGATTATGCTGGTGGGTGATGCTGCCCATCATGTCAATGCCATGACCGGCGGAGGTATCATCTCGGGCATGAAAGCAGGATGGATCTCGGGAATGGTTGCAGCTGAAGCCATCCAAAAAGAGAATTATTCAAGAGAATTTTTAAACCGTTATGCTCATCAAGTTAAAAAAGATTTCGGGGATACTCACAACCGCTTCTACCGCATGAAAAATACCATCATCAATCTCACCGACGACGACCTCAACAATATTGCCGATAAGGTTTGCAAGATACCGGAAAACGAGCGGACTCTGACACGAATTTTTAAAGCCTGTGTCTTTAAAAAACCATCCTTGATCGTCGATGTCATCAAGGTTTTTGCGGGGATCTGATGCAGAAAACCACTGTACTGCTGGAAGCGCTATATCTAAACAGTTTCATTGCTCTCGATCTTGAGACGACCGGATTGACGCCCGGGAAAGATGCCATTACAGAGATATCAGCCTACCGTTTTGATAATGGCCAACCTGTTGAGGAATATGCTACGCTGGTCAATCCATTAAAGAAAATCCCCCTTGAAATTGTCGAACTCACCGGCATTACTGATGAGATGGTAGCTTCTGCACCCACCATCGACACAGTATTGCCAGAACTGATGGATTTCATTGGCTCCCTGCCTCTTGTAGGGCACATGATAAAGTTTGATATTTCCTTTTTGGAAGAGGATTTAAAAAAAATTCAGCACCACAGCATTAAAAACGATATCTACGATACGCTAATCCTCGCCAGGACTTTCCTGTTTTTCCACCACGAATTTAATTTGAGTGGTATTTCTGAATACTTCGGCTACTCATCTGAAGGTGCACACCGTGCCGGTGTCGATACAAAGAACACTGGTCTTATTTTCGTAGAACTTATCCATGAAGCTGCTTCTTATCCCCTGCAAGTTTTACAAAGACTTTATGATGCGGTAAATCACACAAGAATGCATGGACTCAAACTGCTGAAAGATATCATCGATCAGCAAGTGCTGACGAAGCAGATCAATGGACTGGTGACCTCAAAGATAGAGAAAATAACAAAGCGTTTTTATTACCGTCACGAGTCAAAATCAGAGAATATCAATGTTGAAAAAACTATCCCTGATTGGTTCGATGAAGGGGGCGTTATTCCCTCTCACTGGCAGGATTATGAGGTGCGTCAGTCTCAAACCGACTTTGCCATGGACAGCTACAAGGCTTTCAGCAATGGACATATCCATCTTGCGGAAGCCGGCACGGGGCTCGGTAAATCGCTGGCCTATCTCTCCGCAGGACTTCTGAATCGAAAACACTCAGATGTTCCGCTCGTTGTATCGACCTATACGAAAAACCTGCAGGACCAATTATTTTACAAAGATTTGCCCGCTTTGGCTGAAGCAGTTGACATCGATGCATACGCCATTATACTGAAGGGCCGTCAGAATTACCTTTGCAAGACGCGGCTTGAGAGACTGCTGCGGAACAGTGCAAAAATCTTGTCCGAAAAGGATTGTGAAGATATTCTTCCTCTCCTGATATGGGTAAACTTTACCGAGTCCGGCGATATCAGTGAGTGCAACGGTTTCATGTTACGGCGATCAGGCAAGCTCTGGTCTCGAGTTCGCAGTGAAGCAGGTTATTGCACAAGTTCCAGATGTGATCCACATGAGGGTTGTTTCCTGCGAAATGTTCGGAATGCACTTGGAGAGGCGGACATTATTGTAGTGAATCATGCTTTACTCATGAGCGATGTCCTGCAAGGTAATTCCACACTCCCCCCCACATTCTGTTATGTGATTGATGAGGGACATAATCTGGAAAGAGCTGCCCGCGATCAGTTGATAAACCGAATTAACGAACGGTCTTTCAATGACATCTTTTCTTTTTTCAGTGATAGCCAAACGGTACTTGGCAGCGAACTCACCAGCTGTTTGTCTGAAGATCCATCGTTGAACGATCTCATGACGGAACTGACGGCAAAGTCCTCGCAGCTGCAATCCGAATTGCATGAGTTTTTCTCACATTATGCTGAACAAAAAAAAGGGGTCTCCAAAGTCCAAAACCCCAGGTATGAAATTACGCAAGTCATAGAAAACGCAGAGAATGAATTTGCAGGAATTGACCCTACTCCTTCGACCCTTCTGGTCACACTGAAAAAGTTCAACACGACTATTGTGGATTTTATAAAAACCACAAAAAACACCAA
>CAZIYQ010000068.1:0-12892 GCA_964543505.1 uncultured bacterium
GAGAGGGAGAAAGCCGGTGATAGTTGAATCGCCGACCGGTGTGATTGTTTCGCAGCCGGGTCAACAGGATGGCGCTGTTGAGGGAAATTCCTCCCCGATAGGGCGGGGCGACGCTGACCAGGGCAATTCGCATTATTTTTCAGTTTGAGGACTGCGGACCCTTTTGACACTCCTGCGACTCGTTTTAACGATCATTTCGCCCAGTAATCCCAGCGAGAAAAACTGCACGCCCACGATCAGCAGCAGGATCCCCAAAAAAAATATAGGACGGTTTCCGATCCAGTGTCCTGCAAACCAGCCCAGGGTGAGCCAGCCGCAGATCCCGAACCCGGCCAGCGTGAGTGCCAAACCGATGCCGCCGAAAAAGTGCAGCGGTCTTGAGAGATACCTCCCTAAAAAGGTGATGGTCAGCAGGTCGAAAAAACCATGAAAAAACCGGGCACTGTGATATTTTGTCTCTCCGTGCCGCCGGGCGCGATGATTCACAGGAATTTCCGTAACGCTGAAACCCTTCTGTTTTGCAAGGGCCGGGATATATCGATGGAGTCCTCCATACAATTCGATGGTGTGGGTGACCCTGGAACGATAAGCCTTCAAACCACAGTTAAAATCGTGGAGCTTGAGTCCCGTGAGAAACTGGGTCATCAGGTTCCAGACTTTTGAAGGGAATCGTTTTGAAATGGGATCATGGCGTTTTTTCTTCCAGCCCGAGACCATATCCCAGCCTTCATCGAGCTTGGCAATGAGATTTGGAATTTCAGCAGGGTCATCCTGCAGATCGCCATCCATCGTGATCACGATATCATAAAGGGCACGCTTGAAACCTTCATCGAGGGCGTCGGCTTTACCAAAATTTTTATAAAAACTGATCAGGGAGACCCTGTCATCATTTTGGGCGAGAGTTTGAAGAATTGATGCTGAATCGTCTGTGCTGCCGTCATCCACAAAGAGAAGCTCCCAGGCCATTCCAGCGGCTACTGCGGTGCAAATCTCATCATATAATTCTTTCAACGAGTCTGCCTCATTGAACACCGGGACAATGATACTGATGGCAGTTGGATTCATTATTTATCCGGGATGAGTTCCTGAATTCTGCTCAGTACGGTTTCATCTTCGGGGTAGTGTTCCAAGATTTTATTGTACTGCTCAAGTGCTTTCTGAACGTCTTTTTTACGGGCATAAATATCGCCAAGATGCAGCAGCACATCGGCATCTTCAGCGTTGACAGCGAGGCTTTGCATGACGAAATATTCTGCCAGATCCAGTTTGCCCATTTTAAAATAGATCCAGCCCACTGTATCCAGAAAAGCAGGATTATCCTGCTCAACATCGAGAGCTTTACCGGCAAGGTCCAGGGCTTCTTGAAGGCCGGATGCATCAATATTATCCCTCTGCGAAAGTTTATAAGCGTAATTGTTGTAACTCGTTGCGCTGGGATCATCGGCAAAAATTATGGCATAAATGCTGTCGGACCGGGCATATTCCTTCTTTTGTTCATAATACAGTGAAAGCTGCTGGTAAACAAGAACAGGCTCTGATACAATCGTCGTTAGTTTTTTCAATTCCTGATGGATAAGTTCATCATCCCCTATTAAATAGAGTAAACGGATATAAGATACGAGTACCTGCCCATCATCCGGCCGGGCTTTCAGAATCGTCAGCAGAGCGGTCATCATGCTATCAAACTCACCTGTTTTCAGTCCGACTTGTATGATCGTCTCCAGATTCTGAACATTGGCATCACCCCGCAGATATAACTGAATCTGGCTGTCGATGAAGTCTTCCCACTTCTGCGCATTATACTGTAGATCAGCCAGGCTCTGCCACAGAAATATATTTTCCGTATCCTTTTCAAGCTGCTTTCTCACGAGCTGTTCGCCCTCATCTAATCTGTCAAGATAGGCATAAAGACTGAGCACTCTGGTCAGCAATTGGTTATCTGTTGTATCAAGTTTCCATGCTCTGATCATCAGGGGAAGAGCGGCCTCATAATCGTTCTGGTTGATCTTGATTTCAGCCAGGGAAGTGTAGATCGTGGATGAGAGGGAGTCTAAAACAAGGGCCTGGTTAAAATAATTTTCGGCTTCTTCATAATTTTCAGTGAGCAATTCATACTGCCCCAACAGGTAAAGTTCTTCAGCGGTGGCGAGGCTGTCTTTACTGTCCTCTCCCAGTGCGGGCACTGACAGCATTAATATTATGATGATGATGTAAGTAATAGTTTTCATAAAAAAATAGGAGGGCTGTCCCTCCTATCCTTTCCAATAAGTGCAAAAAGTGTTATTGCTTCAATAATGCTTCTACATATTTATCCAGATTTTCTTCCGGTGATACTCCAATGACTTCCTCGGAAAATTTTAATCCTCCGGTGCGTTTCGAAATTCTGGAGCGCACAAGCTTGATGTGTACATCTTTTGTTTCGTCCTTTTTACCTCGGACTTTATCACCAAACGATACTTTCTTTGCCATAATTTACTCTCTTTACTTCTAATCTTTTTGTAACGACCGTGTTCTTCAAAAACCGACTTTTTCACGGCGTGAAGTTTACAAAATTTCCTTGCAATCAAACCACCAATAAATCCCGGCAAAATTCCGTTTACATAAAATATTGGCCACCCCCGACCGTGGCACAGCTGTCAGAGCCGGGCAGTTCATTATAATCCAGGCCATCCCGGCAGAGTTTTAATCCAAATATTTCAGATAACGGTTGTCTGTTGAGAGGATCAGCCGTGTGCTGGGGTCCAGTGTATTTTCGTAGGTTTCCAGGGCTTTCAGGAAATTATAAAATTCTACATCCTGTCCGTAAGTCTCAGCGTAGATCTTCAGGGCTTCTGCATCCGCATCACCCTTTATCTGCTGTGAATTCACATAGGCCTCAGACATGATCTCTTTTTTTCGCTGTATCTGCATTCCCAGAATTTCCTGCTTTTTGCCCTGCCCCTGGGCACGGTATTTCTCGGCAATCCGGCTCTGTTCGGAAATCATGCGGCTGAAGAGTTTCTGCTGCACCTGCTTGTTATAATTGATGCGTTTTAACTGGATGTCAACAACTTCGATTCCCATATCCAGTTCCTTCAGATTCTTTGTAACTTTAATCAGGATTGATTCGACGATCTCGAGTCTTGCTCCGGGGTACTTTAGCGAGGAGCTCTCTGTATTCTCACCCTTCATCGTTTCATCAGATGTCTCAATATCATGTATCTGCATATCGCGGTCAGTGAAGCGGATGATCTCCGCCATGACCCTGGAAGTGATCTCGTCCCGCACGGCACCATCAATGATGTCATCCAGACGCGATTGTGCAAGCATTTCGTTTTTGGCTGATTTGAAAAAGTTCAGAGGATCGGAAATTTTCCACCTGGCAAAGGTATCGATGAAAATATATTTATTGTCCTTGGTAGGTATTTCGTTGGCATCACCATCCCATTCGAGTATTCTTTTTTCGAAGACGAGTACTTCCTGTATCAGGGGTATTTTGAAATGTAAACCTGCCGTCGTATAGGATTGCCCCACCGGTTTGCCAAATTGGGTGACGATGGCCTGTTCAGCTTCGTTGAGTATAAAGACGGATCCGTTCAAAATAATCAGGACAGCAACAAAAATAACTGAAAATATAATCTTTTTCATGACTATTTCCCCCTCCCATTCAGGTCCAGCAGCGGCAGGACATTTTCTAATTTTTTATCTACAATAACTTTATTGGGCATATTGCTTAAAACTTTTTCCATGGTTTCATAATAGAGTCTGTCTTTGGTAATCTGTTCGGCTTTCCGATATTCCTTAAGAACAGCATCGAAAAGGGCCACATCTCCCTTGGCTGTATTGACTCGCTCGATGGCATATCCATTGGCTTCATTGATGAGTCTTTCTGCTTCACCTTCAACACGATAGATCTCTTTATTATAGGCTTGCCGGGCTTCGTTGACCAGAGTTTCCTGCTCCTGTTTTGCCCGGTTCACCTCATTAAATGAATCGGCAACCGGGGTGGGAGGATGCACATCCTGAAGCTGAACCAATTGGATGGATATCCCGGTTTTATAATTATCCATGATGGTCTGCATGCGCTTCCGCGATTTTTCTGCAATTGTCCGCCGTTCGGATTGAAGAGCTTCCTGAAAAGATCGATCACCAACCATTAAACGCATAGTGGCTTCGGCCACATCCCGAATGGTATTTTCAACATCCCTGACATTAAAGAGGTATGCCACCGGGTCGTTGATTTTATACTGGATGATCCATTGGACCTCCGCTATATTCAAATCTCCGGTAAGCATCCACGATTCTTCTTCAAAATTACTTTTCGAATACTGGCTCCGGACACCGGGATTCAGAGTTTTAAAACCAAATTCCTGTTTGAATTGGTAGCCCACCTTAACGGGATAAACCTTATCGATACCGTAAGGTAGTTTTAGGTGCAGACCGGGACCGGTAGTGATCGTGTATTTCCCAAACCTTAATACGACGGCGTTTTCATTGGCCTCCACCGTATAAAAAGACGAAAATAAAACGACTGTTGCCAAAATGATCAGGATGATATAAACGATCTTTTTAAAAGGCAAATTTTGCAGGTCGATATTTCTTGAATCAAAAGTCACTCTCTGTGCCATGATTCTACTCCTTTGTATTTAATAAATTTTCTATCAGATAACGGATGAATATTACAGCTGTCTGCGGACAACAAACAGCTCAAATCGGTTACCCTGAACGAACACTGATTTTATTGCAAGAATATCGTTTTCGTCAGCGTCCCGAGGCCGTGTCAATCAATTATCAAAACAGAAAGGATTCAAAATGACAAAAACATCGATTCTTAAAAAACTCTCCCTTATCTCTTTCGTGCTATCACTGGTCCTCATCATGGGGGAAGCCTGCAGTGAAAAGCAAGATACCTCTAAAGCAGTGGCAGTAAAAGCGGTTCCGCTGCAAAACGAATCAGCTGATTACGACTGGGCCGAAGATTCAGCCCTCGTTGACGCTGATCTGCCTGTCGAGACCCCCACAGCTGACCTACCGGTCGGGCAAGCCACTGATATTGAAGAGCCCTCGGTGGTCTCACTGACGTTGTGCTCTGGCGTCAAGGATCGGGAACCTCTTGATGATCTGGATTCCTGTAATCTTTCAGACGTCAGAATTTTCACACATACGGTGCTGTCCTCCAGCGAACCCGATACCATCTATCATGTTTATAAATTTGATGGAACAGAGATCGCCAGGGTTCCGCTGTACGTCGGCATTTCACCTCACTGGCGCACGTGGTCATCCAAATGGCTGTCAAACGGCTGGGTAGGCGAGTGGACAGTGGAAGTTCACTCCGCTACGGACCGAATCCTAGCCGCCAAAAGTTTTACGGTGAGGTCATTACCGGAAAAATTTGAAGAGGAAAATGATCTGCCGGTAAGCGAATTCAGCTCGAATTAACTGGCTTTCAAATCACGGCTCCCGGAGATGCCCTTTGCAGGAATGTGAGGGGCATCTTCAATTCTGGACCTATTGCGATCCTCTATCAATTATACGCTTTGATTGTTTTATCAGAAGTCCTTAATATACGCCTGTCGTGATTTAAGCCTTATTGCCGCGACGTTAAACAAGGGTGCTAAAACGGCAGTAATCAGCCGGCTATAGCGCCGGCTTTTTTTATGAAAGACATTGCAGAAATATTAAAAAATAGAATTCTGGTATTGGATGGTGCCATGGGGACGATGATCCAATCTTATGGGCTATCCGAATCGGATTACCACGGTGAGCGGTTCCGAGATCATAAACCGAGTCTGTTTGGCGATAATGATCTCTTATCAATAACTCGTCCCGAGATCATCGCCGAGATCCATTCTGCCTATTTTAAAGCCGGGGCTGACATTGTCGAGACAAACACTTTTAATGCAAATGCCATCTCTCAAAAAGATTACCAACTTGAATCAAGCGTATATGAGATGAATTTTGCCTCCGCGCAAATTGCAAGAGCTGCAGCGGATGAGTTTACCTCGCAGGAGCCCTCCAAACCACGCTATGTCTGCGGCAGCATGGGGCCTACCAACCAGACGGCTTCGATCTCACCGGATATCGATCGTCCGGACTTTCGGAAAGTTACTTTTGACGATTTAGCCCATGCCTATCGCGAACAAGCCGAAGGGCTGATTGCCGGAGGCGTTGACCTGTTGATGGTAGAAACCGTTTTCGATACGCTCAATTGCAAGGCGGCTCTGTATGGTATCGATCAGGCTTTTGCCCGTCTGGACCAGCATCTTCCGGTCATGGTTTCGGGCACGATTACGGACCGCAGCGGCCGGCTCCTGACCGGGCAGACCGTAGAGGCTTTCTGGGATTCCATCAACCACATGGATTTATTATCGGTGGGTCTTAACTGTGCTTTTGGAGCGAAAGATCTGCGGCCATTTATCGAAGCGCTGTCCACTATCGCAGACACAAATATCAGTATTCACCCCAATGCCGGCTTACCTAATGAATTGGGGGAATACGAAGAATCACCCGATTATATGGCAGACCTCATCGGTGAATTTGCCCGTGATGGATTTGTCAACATCGTAGGCGGCTGCTGCGGTACAACTCCGGGTCACATCACGGCCATCGCTAAAGCTGTGCAAGGTCTGCCTCCCCGTGCCATACCCGCTGCGGATGGCTTCACACATCTGTCCGGACTGGAAGCCCTCACTATTCGCCCGGATTCCCTGTTCATCAATATTGGTGAAAGAACCAATGTTGCGGGATCGGCAAGATTCAGGAATCTAATAAAAAAAGGCGATTTCGAGACTGCCCTTCAAATTGCCCGTGAGCAAATCAATAACGGAGCGGACATTATTGATATCAATATGGACGAAGGATTGCTGGATTCCATTATGGTCATGGAAACTTTTCTGAGACATATTGCTTCTGATCCCGATGTCAGCCGGGTTCCCATCATGCTGGATTCCTCATCTTGGGAAGTCCTTTTGACAGGATTGAAAAATATTCAGGGGAAAGGCATTGTGAACTCCATCAGTCTGAAATCAGGCGAATCTGAATTTTTGAGGATGGCCCATGAAATAAAACGTCTCGGCGCTGCCGTTGTGGTCATGGCTTTTGACGAAAATGGACAGGCAGACAGCTTCGATCGAAAAATTGAAATTCTGAAACGCAGCTATCATCTGCTGTATGATAAAGTCGGTTTACGGCCTCAGGATATAATTCTGGATCCCAATATTTTTGCCGTCGCTACCGGCATCGATTCGCACAACAACTATGCACTGGACTACCTAAAAGCCTGCCGTGAACTCAAGCGGATACTCCCGCATTGCCTGATCAGTGGTGGTGTCAGCAATTTGTCCTTTTCCTTCCGGGGTGACAATCCCATGCGTGAGGCCATCCACACCGTGTTTTTGTATCATGCCATCAAAGCCGGTATGAGCATGGGGATTGTTAACGCAGGCCAGTTGGCGGTTTACGAAGAAATACCCGAAAACCTCAAAACAGCCATTGACGATGTGCTGTTCAACCGCAATGCTCAGGCTACAGAAACGTTGATCTCACTTTCAGGATCTATCCACAACGTCCAGGTCAATACAACAGCGAATTTGGAGTGGCGAAATAATCCCATCGAAGAACGTCTCAAGTATGCGCTTGTGCACGGTATCACGGATTTTGTGGACGGCGATATCGAAGAAGCGAGAAAATCCTGGCCAAGAGCCGTGGATGTCATCGAACAACCGCTGATGCAGGGAATGGCCCATGTTGGAGAACTCTTTGGCTCGGGGAAAATGTTTTTACCCCAGGTGGTCAAGAGTGCCCGGGTTATGAAAAAAGCGGTGGCTTTGCTCACCCCCTTCATTGAGCTGGAGAATGCCGCTGTTAACCGCAAAGTAAGGACAAAGAAAATTTTGCTAGCCACCGTAAAAGGCGATGTTCATGACATTGGTAAAAACATCGTCGCAGTAGTGCTGGGATGCAATGGTTACGAGATCATTGACCTCGGAGTGATGGTTCCTGCTGAAAAAATCCTTGCGGCAGCCCGTGAGCACCAGGTCGATGTTGTAGGGCTGTCCGGGTTGATCACGACCTCACTGAACGAAATGGCCGCAGTTGCAAAAGAAATGGAACGACAGAGAATGGATATCCCCCTGCTGATTGGCGGTGCCACAACCTCAAAAATTCATACCGTTGTCAAAATTGCACCTGAATATTCGGGCTCGGTAGTCTATGTACCCGATGCATCAGTCAGTGTTGGCACTGTTGCCGGACTGACGAACGATGGGGATAAAACTAAATATTGCGAGTCAATCCGGACCGAGTATGCTGAACTGCACAGGCGTTATCTGCAGAAAAATCGTAAGCAGAAATACCTTTCTCTGGGTGATGCCAGAGCCAATCACTTTGCCTGTGACTGGCAGGGTTATACACCGCCCAAACCGTTGAAAAACGGACTGCATATCCTTGAGGATTATCCTTTGGCCGAACTCGTCGAGTATATCGACTGGAGCCCCTTTTTTAAGGCCTGGGATTTTAAGGGGAAATTCCCTGAAATTCTGGACAAAGCTGAGACGGGAGCACAGGCAAAATCTCTATACGATGATGCCCGGGCCCTGTTGGCAGAAATGATAGCGGATGATAGTCTTCGCGCAGCGGGTGTTGTGGGATTTTTCCCGGCCAACGCTGTTGGTGATGATATCGAACTTTATACAGACGAGAGTCGAACTGGCCTTAAAGCCACATTGTATCATATTAGACAACAGATGTCAAAAACATCAGGAAAACCGAACTGCTGCCTTTCAGATTTCATTGCACCAGCTGCAAGCGGTAAGGCGGACTGGGTTGGAGCTTTTGCCTTAACTGCAGGCCATGGGTTAGAGGCATTATCACAGAAGTATTTGGACCAGGGTGACGATTACCACAGTATCATGGTTAAACTTTTGGCCGATCGACTTGCTGAGGCCTTTGCCGAAAAGCTGCACCAACTGGTGAGAACAACCTACTGGGGATATGACAAGAATGAAAGCCTGACTTCTGAAGAACTCCTGAAGGAACATTTCCGTGGTATTCGTCCTGCTCCCGGCTATCCGGCCTGCCCCGATCATTCAGAGAAGAAAACTTTGTTTGATTTACTTTCAGTGAGCCAAACTGCGGGCATCCACCTGACTGAAAGTTTTGCGATGCTGCCGGCTGCATCTGTTTCGGGCTGGTATTTTTCACACCCGGACGCCGGCTATTTTGGTATTGGCAGCATTGCATCTGATCAATTGCAGGATTATGCCAGACGAAAAGGAATGGAATTACAGACAGTGAAAAAATTACTGATCGCAAATTATAGAGACTAATTAAATAAAGACAGAATCAATGAAAGTTATCGAACATCTCGCGAAGGCAAACTCTCCACTATTCAGTTTTGAAATCATCCCACCGATACGGGGGAAAAGTGCACAGGAAATTCTGGACATCGTCGAAAAACTTCAGACCTACCAACCACCCTTTATCGATGTTACCAGTCATTCTGCAGAGGCTTATTATGAAGAGCTGGATAATGGATCCATTAATAGGAGGATCCGAAAAAAACGACCCGGCACGATCAGTATTTGCGGGATTATCCAAAATCGCTTCCATATCGACACCGTTGCCCATCTCCTGTGCAGAGGATTTTCGAAGGAGGAAACCGAAGATGCGGTGATCGAATTAAATTATCTGGGAATCCATAATGTACTGGTTATCCGGGGTGACGAGACCAATTATAAAAAACCAGCCCGGCATGACCGCTCTATCAATCTTTATGCAGCTGATCTGGTTCAGCAAGTCCATCAATTAAAGCAGGGGAAATACCTCGAGGATATCATCAACGCAGATGCCATCGATTTTTGCATCGGAGTGGGCGGTTATCCCGAAAAACATTTTGAAGCACCAAATCTGAAAACCGACATTCAATATTTAAAGAAAAAAGTCGAAGCCGGAGCGGATTACATCGTCACACAGATGTTTTTCGACAATCAGGTATATTTCGATTTTGTTGAGCGCTGCCGCAATGCCGGTATCGACATTCCCATCATCCCGGGAATAAAACTGCTGGATAATCCCAGACAACTTAGGACCATTCCGCGCTCTTTCCATATCAACCTGCCTGATGAGCTTGTGGATGAGGTTCTTGAAA
Source organism: uncultured bacterium (assembly GCA_964543505.1). Taxonomy (GTDB): domain Bacteria; phylum Fidelibacterota; class Marinisomatia; order SCGC-AAA003-L08; family JACNLC01; genus JAADGM01. The sequence continues at coordinate 10,127 of CAZIYQ010000068.1, forward strand.
ATGAAAAACATTGCCGAGAAATCGGTATGAACTGGTGTACCAGACAAAGCGAAGAATTACTCAACTCAGGAGTGAGCTGTATTCATTATTATATTTTAAATGATACAAGCTCTGTAAGATTGGTCCTCGATAAATTACGCTCCTGATATTTCATCAATTCTATTAAAATGAAGGGGAAATGAAGTGAAATACGTCTTTACATCTGAATCCGTGACAGAGGGTCATCCGGACAAAGTCTGTGACAAAATATCGGATGCAATACTGGATGATATCCTGTCGAGGGATCCAAATGCCAGGGTCGCTTGCGAGACTCTGTCCACAACCGGCCTTGTGATGATATCAGGTGAAATAACTACCGATACATATTGTGATTTTCAGGGTATCGCCAGGAATACCCTAAAGGAAATCGGTTATACGAGTCCTGAATCCGGCTTTAACTGGAAAGACTGCTCGGTGCTCAATTCCGTGCACGAACAAAGCCCGGAGATTGCCCAGGGTGTCAACGAAGGCGAAGGCGACGAGTTAGACCAGGGTGCCGGTGACCAGGGTCTCATGTTTGGATATGCCTGCAATGAGACTCCGGAATTAATGCCCCTGCCCATTCAACTGGCGCACCGTTTGACGGAAAGATTGACCTCATTACGAAAAGATGGAACCTTACCCTGGCTCCGACCGGATGGAAAATCCCAGGTCACGGTTGAATATACGGATGGAGTCCCCACGCGGGTCACCAATGTTGTGATTGCAACGCAGCATAAAGACATGCTCGATGAATATCAATCTGAAGAAAAAGAACATGACTTTATCAAAGAGGAAGTTACCCAAAAAGTGGTTATCCCGGTTCTGAAAGACGCAAAGATTGCCTACGATGAGAATATCATCGTGAATGGAACCGGCCGTTTTGTTATGGGTGGTCCTGAAGCCGATACCGGTCTCACCGGAAGAAAGATCATCGTCGATACTTATGGCGGTTATGCCCCCCATGGTGGCGGTGCTTTTTCCGGAAAGGATCCCTCTAAAGTGGATCGTTCAGCCACCTATATGGCTCGCTATATTGCCAAAAATATCGTAGCTGCCGGACTCGCTGACAAATGTGAGATACAGCTTTCCTACAGTATCGGAGTTGCCGATCCGACTTCTGTTCAATTGAAAACTTTTGGAACGGGGAAACTGCCCGATGATCAGCTCACAGAGATGGTTGTAAATATCTTTCCATTGAGACCCAAGGACATCATCCGGCACCTCGACTTAAAAAAACCCAGGTATAAAAAAGCAGCAGCCTATGGTCATTTTGGCCGCGAAATTAATGATTTCACCTGGGAAAAAACAGACATGTTACCAATCCTTAAAGACTATTTAAAGAAAGTTAATTAATATGAAGACCCATAATGCCGATGTTATCGAGACACTCCCGTATAAAGTTGCAGATCTTTCTCTGGCAGAATTCGGGCGCAAAGAGATCCTTCTTGCGGAGAATGAAATGCCCGGACTGATGTCCCTGCGTAAAAAATATGCCCAGACCAAACCACTGGCAGGTGCAAAAATCACCGGCTGTATTCACATGACCATCCAGACGGCTGTGCTGGTTGAGACGCTCATTGAACTTGGTGCTCAGGTGCGCTGGTCATCCTGCAACATTTTTTCCACTCAGGATCACGCTGCCGCAGCCCTCGCTGATGAGGGTATTCCGGTCTTTGCCTGGAAAGGGGAAACGGAAGAGGAATATTGGTGGTGCATCGAACAGACACTGGATTTCGGGGATGGAGTTGGCCCAAACTTGTTGCTTGATGATGGCGGGGATCTTACGAAAGTCGTGCTTGAAAATCGCACTGATCTGATCAGCTTAATTCGAGGAGTGTCTGAAGAGACCACTACCGGTGTGCACCGTCTGTATCATCTCTGGGAACGCAATGAGCTGCCCTTCCCCGCGATCAACGTTAATGATTCCGTTACAAAATCAAAATTTGACAACAAATATGGCTGTCGTGAATCACTTGCAGATGGAATAAAACGAGGTACCGACATTATGATCGCCGGAAAGACGGTAGTAGTTTGCGGTTATGGAGATGTGGGCAAGGGTTGTGCCCAATCAATGAAGGGCTATGGCGCGAAAGTCATCGTAACGGAGATCGATCCCATTAACGCTTTACAGGCGGCGATGGAGGGGTTCTCGGTAAAAACGATGGATACCGTCGCGGCTGAGGGCGATATTTTTGTCACCGCTACCGGCTGTAAGGATGTGATCACCGGACAGCATTTGGAACAAATGAAAAACAACGCCATCGTCTGCAACATTGGCCATTTCGATCACGAAATTGATGTTGCCTATTTAGAATCCCGAGCCAATATCAAAGAATTCAACATAAAACCCCAGGTAGATCGATTCGAATTCCCCGACGGCCATTCGGTTTTGCTATTGTCGAGGGGACGCCTGGTGAATCTCGGCAATGCTACCGGGCACCCTTCTTTCGTGATGTCCACATCCTTCACAAACCAGGTATTGGCTCAAATTACACTCTGGGAAAATAAGGTAGGGTTAGGGGTTCATGTTTTGCCAAAACATCTCGACGAAGAAGTAGCCCGTTTACATCTGGATCACCTTGGTGCTGAACTAACTACACTATCTGATGAACAGGCGGATTATCTCGAGCTTCCTAAAAACGGACCCTTCAAACCTGATTATTACCGGTATTAGGAGTAAAGTTTAAAGACAAAAGTAAAAAGTTTAAAGATAAAAGTAAAAAGATAAAAGTAAAAAGATAAAAG
>CAZIYQ010000069.1:0-12784 GCA_964543505.1 uncultured bacterium
CCTCCTTCATGTCCGACAGCAGGCGCGGCACGCGCTGCAGCTCCGACACCTTCAGTCCAGGGGATCGAGATAAAAATCATGTTCCGTATAACCCTCAATCGACAGCTCATCCCACAAGCCGACATATCCGTCTGCTTCCACTTCGACGCTGTAGATTCCCGGTTGGGGGAGGCCTATCCAGTAATTCCCCTCTTCAGTATAGGTCTCGTACATATCATTTTCGTTCGATAAGATAATATGGGCATTCCATAAGGGCATCGTATCGCCGAAAGCCGTATAACCATAAACCATACCGCTAAGAACCGGTTCTATGGCTTGATACCCGAAATAAAAATCTACCTGGACTTCGGAGTTTGGCGGAACCATGGCATCCTGTTCCAGACTTTGTCCATCGGGTAACTGGCAGGTCAACAGGTAGGGCCCTGGCATCACTTCCATCTCATACCCTCCATCTTCCCCACTTACGGCATCATAGGCTGCTCCGGATAACTGCTGGACTGCCGTGATGACCGCGCCGGGGATGACGTCAATCATGTCTTGTGAGACTTGAAAAACTGTGCCGAAGAGGATGCCATTGTCCTGGGACTCCCAAGGATAAACACAGGCCTGGTTGCTGAAATCGGATTCCATTCCATTCACAACAGCAGACACCTTAAAACAGGCGATAGAATCGGGACCTGGAAAATCATTGAAGAGATATTCATAATGCTGCTCAGGGGTCTGATCGATGAAGCTGTATTCATAATTCGACTGCCAACCGAGATTGGCGTAAATATTAAAGAGGGGCAGAAAATCAGGATCCGGCAGCGGTGGGTAATTCCAGTCGAGAAATGCCGTACCGCCCAATCCGTTTGATGGGTCATACCAGGCGGTGAGATCGACCGGTGCAGGAGGGAAGAATCCCGGATTCCAGACGCAGGCCACATTAGAAGGCTCTGACTCATCATCGCCGCAAAGAGCCGTCACACGGTAACAGATCTCCCAGGGTTCATTCCCGGGCAGATCCGGTTGATGTTCCCAGTTCAACGCCTCGGTTTGGTCGATGAGCTCCCATTGATTATCAGGAGCATTCGGTGAATGGACGTAAATGCCGTATTGGACCGCACAATTGTCCGGTACATGAAAGGGAACCTCCCAGTTCAAAAAGACCGTCTGAAGCGATGGGTCCAGCTCGGCTGACAGATTTCGTGGGGCAGAGAGTTGTGGATATTCCCAGGCATTAAAATTAAAATTCAACTCCTGCTCCACCCCCGGCAGGATGAGCAGCTCCGTTTGCTGATTCCCCTGGTCCGTAATGCAGGTCACTATCCAGGGGATGTCAAAAGCGGGGAGTTCTAAAACATATTGGCCATTTTCGTCGGACTCCGTCATGGGGTTCGGCTCGGGTCCTTCGGCCGGAACGGCAGAGATCTGGGCTCCGGCAATGGGGAATGTGGGCCCTTCAGGGGAAAACTGTTCCGAAACCATGCCGTAGATCCAGCCAACTTCGGTACCGGAGTCGGGAAGCAGGTAAAAATCTATCTCCACAGGTTCGTTGCTGTATCCGGGCAGGGGAGCTTCCTGACCAATATAGCCCTCCTTTTCAACTGTAATCTGGTAGGCTGCATAGGCCACATCCCCGAATTCATAATAGCCGCTGGAATCCGTATAAGTATCAGCCAGCAGTCCCCCGGTAAATCCACCGAAGATTTGAACATGAGCTCCGGACAGGATCATCAGAATATCGTAGGGAAATGAATCTTCATAGACATGGCCGAAGAGGGCGGACTCCTGCGGTAGGGCGGGATTCAGCTGAAAATTGAGTTGATACTCTGCTCCATCGGGCCAAAAAGTTTCATTGACGGTCTGGTAGCCCTCGGCTTCACAGGTTGCAACGACAGGGCCATCCCATAACCACAAAAATGTAAACGTGTAATTTCCGTCTTCATCGGAATAAGCCCCCATTTCGGGGATGTCACTTACAGAGACATGAGCACCGGATAGGGGTTGGATCATTCCAGCAGCAATAGTTGTTACCTGCCCGAAAACAGTGATTTCCTGAGCGAATAACGGAAATGAAATCAGTAAAAGAAAAAGGGAAAGTTGTTTTGCCAGAGGGCATTTTGGGTGATGTTTTTCCATTGCGGACGCCTCCTATTCTAATTTGGTGAGGAATACGAAGCGAAATCTACTACTTTTTGTATAATTCGCACAGGGCCATGCAAACCGAGAGCCGGTCCCACCAGCGGCAATGGGAATATTGAGCGCTCCGAGTCTTTAAAAGGAGCCAGTAGTCAACTCGAAGGGATGGTTCTATCCCGGCAGTTTATCCGGATCGAACAGGTACTTCTCCATAACCTTGATCTCATCAATACCGGAAATTACAATGGAGGGATCTGCCACGAGTTCGGCGGCAGGGATCTTCCCCTTATACTCTAATTTTGACAAGATGAATTTCATACAATTGATGCGGGCCGTTTTCTTTTTATCCGAGCGGATAATTGTCCATGGCGTCAGGGTGCGATTGGTTTCTGTGATCATCTGAAATTTCCGCATGGAGTACTGATCCCACAGGTCTTGAGCCATTTTATCCACAGGAGAAATCTTGTATTGCTTCAAAGGATCGTTGATCCTGGAATCGAACCTGGCTTTTTGAGTCATTTTTGAAACCGAAAAATATATTTTAAACAGGATAATGCCATCCTTCACCAGTAGCTGTTCAAAAAGCGGAGCGTATTTCAGGAATCGTTTGTTCTGTTCATCCGAACAGAAACCCATGACGGGCTCTACCATGGCACGATTGTACCAGCTGCGATCGAATAAAACCAATTCTCCCGAGGCCGGCAAATGGGGCACATAGCGCTGAAAGTACCATTGTGTCTGCTCGCGGTCACTGGGCTTATCCAAGGCAACCACTCTTGCACCACGTGGATTGAGATGTTCGGTGATGCGTTTGATCGTTCCGCCCTTACCGGCTGCGTCACGTCCTTCAAAGATAAGTAGCACTCTGAGACCCTCGGCTTTCACATGATTCTGTAGCTTAAGCATTTCAATCTGCAATTTCTTGAGTTCTTTTTCATATTCCACAACATGTTTTTTGACCCAGATCGCAACTTTCCCTTTAGATTCTTTATTTTCAAGCGCTGTCAGGGCGGTACCCTCCGATAAAATATCAGCCTTGATTTTTTTTGGAGTTTTCGCTATGGCGGGTGGCTTTGGGCTCGTCTTCCGACGGGTTGTTGTTGATTTTACTGTGCTTGTGGTTTTAGGTGGATTTTGTTTAACGGTCATTGTTTCTCCTGCAACTTATCTTATGTGAAAATTTTACTTAAAAAATGTATTTCCCGTATCTGCGTTTTTGTCTTTTCATGATCTTGATCTCCTGATCGGCCGGAATTACGATTCTCGGATCGATATTAAAATCCAGCTTTTTATTCCTGCCCCTGTAGCGCATAGAATTTAGAATGACTTTCATCGTTTCCAATCGCGCAAGGTGTTTGTTATCAGAGCGGATGATGATCCAGGGGGCTTTTGCAGTACTCGTTGCTTCCAGCATTTTGAATTTTTTATCGGTAAATTCATCCCAATACTGCTGAGCCTGCAGATCGATTTCACTGAGTTTCCAAGAACGTAGCGGATCATTTTTTCGTCGATTAAATCGATACTCCTGCTGTTTTTTTGATACCGAAAAATAAAGTTTTAACAGGATTGTATCTCCCTCAGACAGAAAATTCTCTTCGTAGGAGACGACATTTTTCAAAAATTTTTTATATTGTTTATTGGTGCAAAAATTAAATATCGGTTCCACCATAGCACGGTTATACCAGCTTCTGTCAAATAAAACAACTTCACCTGCATGAGGGAAGTGTTCAATATATCGCTTCATATGCAATTCGGTTTTCTGATTGGAGGTGGGCTTTCCCAGAGCAACAACGCGATAATGTTTTTCATTCATATAGCGTACGACCCGGCGGATAGTACCCCCTTTACCAGAAGCGTCCCTACCGTCAAACAATACGATCAACTTTTTCCCTGTTTTCTCCAGATGCTTCTGCATCTTTATGAGGTCTGCCTGATAGGGCTTTAACTCGCGTTTGTACAGCTGTCTTTTCAGCGCTGAATTTAGCAGTCTTTTGTCAGTGCTCTCTGTGACTGGTCGTTCCAGATTTACCATTGTCTCCATTTCAGGAGTGCTCCTTCGCTATTTATTATTATCCAACACTTCAAAGCGGCATTTCTTTCCGGTCAATTCTTCAAAATATTGTTTTTTCCGTAAAGCTCCCCAAATCTCCGTCAACATGTTCGAGGATGATATTAGGTAAAAAACAATCGCATCATTTTTTCTTTTCAGCTTTAATTTCTCAACAGCATTACGATGAGATCGGTCCAATCCGTCGGCAAGCCTTAAGATGGCTGTGGCTATTTTTACGGTCTGTTGCAGTCGCAACGGTAAGCGCTTAAAATCCGGATCAGCAACTCCGGGAAGTTCTCTCCGATGAAATTTAGCTATACAGGCAATCGCCAGGATCTCTTTCTTCTTGAATCCTGCAAGTCCCTCACGCAGAATAATATCTCTGCTGTGCTTGTGATGCTGTCTCGGACTAATCGATTGCCCAATGTCATGCAATAATGCCCCAGCCTGCAAATAGATGGATTTCTCATCACAAAAAAGCTTATGCTTTTGGAGTTTTTTCAGGATGGATTTTGCCAAACTGCGAACCTGCTCCGAATGCTTTATATTTTTTTCGAATCGGTCCCTTAACTTATAAACTTTTTTGAGTCTTTTTTCGGTACTCAAAAGATTAATATCACCCGTTTAGTTTTGACAAAAACTGTGCCGTTCGATAACCGGCTACTTTAGCAACCCCGCGCCACCTCTCACAACATTCATAGACCGTCTCAATTTCTTCGAGCAGTTTTCGGGTTATTTTTTTTCCGTTAATGAGTCTGAAATTCGCCGTCAAGTAGAGATATTCCGTTAATGTTACAAATACTTCTCGATTGAAATACTCGATTCCCTCGAATGAATTAACCCCCAGCAGTTCCCTGCCTGCCTCAGCCTGGAATATCGAGCTGAACAGGGCTCTGGCATCAGGCTTGCCCGACACGAGAGTATCGGGTTCGAATTGATGGTTCATCAGCACCGGTAGTAGTTTCTGAGAGAGCCAGACATCTTGTTCGGAAAATTTTAATTCCTGAAAAGTAGTTTTTAGAATCTCTGTTAGTCCCAGGTATCGAAGCGGGGTCATCCAGTCGATTGGTCCAGTGTTATCAGGATAAAAGCAGTTGATCCCTTTTAACACGATCCAGCATCCGAGTACCACGCTGGTGTTGGGAGAGGAAAACAGAGCCGTCAGGGCTGCAATGGCAGGGCTTTTCTCGCTGTCGAAATTGGTGAGGAATTCTTTTAAATGTGTTGCGGTTTCCAAACTCACCGATAATTCTTCACCGGCTGTATCGGATGCGTTATGGCCGGAAATTTTTTCCAGTTGTACCAGGAAGTCCTGTCCGCCTGTTTCGTATTCGTCTGTACCAGCCCGGTCAATGTCTGATAAGTTCTGATTCCCTAAGAAATTTGTCAGAGTCACAGATTTACAAACTCTCCTAAAGGCATTCTGCAAGGGCAGTAGTAAATACTCACGCCAGGTCTCCTCGAGGTTGTCGACTCCCTGTCCATTTAGAATTTGAAAGAGTTTTGAATAGTTGTGTAGAGGTGTGTCAGTGACCTCTTTAATATCCATAAATACATGGGTCTGATAACCCTCCAGCTCAAAATAAAAACCCTGGTCGAGAAACTCAGATGTACTTCGGAGATATTCCTTCTGTCGGATCACATCCCGCATGCTCAAAAACTTGTTATTTTCTGCAGTGATGTTCCACGTCTCTGCCAGGTCTCTGCGCCGTAAATGATGGTTTTCCGGATTTGATTTATCGAGATAAGCTGCTGAGGTCCTGATCCAACCGCGGACCCGTTCATAACTGTTGTTACAGACTACCAGGGTTTTTTCGCCTTGCCATTCATTCGCATAGGCAATCACATTCTCAAACACATGCCCATCAGACGAGTAAAGGTCGAAAAGATAAAAGTTTTCTACATCCGCAAAGAGACGGCGTTTATGTAGCAGCGGAAAGATCATACGCTCGTGGGTTTGCACCAACTGCTCATTTTCCTGTTCCTGCCAGTAGGCCCTCGTATATTCCATGCCGTATTTTTCCTCATAGCCTTCAATCTGACCGTGGGCAAACATGGGCAGGCCCGGGAGCGTGGCCATAAGGATACAGATGCCGAGATATTTATCACCTCTACCAAACTGGCTTGCGGCGGATGCCTCATCCGGGTTGCTCATGAAATTGACGTAGCGTTTTAGGATCTCCGGGTCAAATTCCAATGTGTTTTTGAGCATATGTCGGAATTTATCATTCTCCTCCATTTTCAGCATATTCATAAAGGCGGAATTGTACACTCGGTGCATTCCCAGAGTCCGCACAAAATAACCCTCCATCATCCAGAAAGCTTCTGCCAACAGGAGTGTGTCCGGAGCTTCTTCTGCAACACGGTCTGCCACCTCCCGCCAGAACTCAACGGGGAAAGCCTGCTCAAATTTCTGAGTCGATAGACTGAACTCTGAGCGCGTCGGAATATCACCGCCGCTGCCCGGTTCGGGGAACCAGAGCCGTCTGTAATGCCGTTTGGCCAGGGTCATAGCCGCATCAAAACGGATGATAGGAAATCTTCTGGCAACCTGCAAAATGGTCTCAAGGACATTCCTCCGCAATTCCTCATTTAAATAATTAAGTTGTGCCGTATCATTCCAGGGCATGGAGGTTCCGTCATTGCCGTGGTATATATAGCGCATATCGCCGTTGCGATGGTCTTTGCGCTTGAAGACAACGGCTGCATCCGTTCGGTCATAATAATGATCCTCGATCTGTATGTTGATCTCTGCGCGCCCGGACAGATTCTCGCCATTGAAACTGTAGTTGGGGTAAGGACAATCCGTCCGTGAAATAAACCAGTCCGGATGATCCAGCATCCAGCTGGAATCAATACCGGTATGATTGGGAACCATATCGCAAGCCAGGCGGATGCCCCGCCGGATACAGCGCTCCTGTAATTTTTGAACTGCCGTCTCACCGCCGAGAGATTCTGCCGTGCGGTATTCTTTGAGAGAGTAGGCTGATGAGGCTGCATCGGGATTACCGCACAACTGTTTGATCCTGCGTGAGGCAGGACTGCGTTCCCATAACCCGATGAGCCAGAGTCCTGTGAAACCACGAGTCACCAACAGGTCCAGTTCCTCATCGGGAATTTCATCCAATCTGCTGATCTCCCGGTGATATTTACCCGATAATTGGCTCAGCCAGACCAGTGTGTTTTTGGCAATCATTACCAGTCGGGGCATCCAATACTGATCCTGAGAGAAACGCTCCTCATCGCTTTGGGAAAAGGTTGCTGCTTCAATGGGTCCGGGTCCGGCTCCCCGGAATTTTTCCGATTCTCTTATTAAATCCTGCCCCAGCAGAATGCGTTTCAGGTCAAAACCCATGCGGATGAGCAATTCAGACCAGTTTGCGGCAATGTAATTCAGTTGCCCGGAAAGGGAGTCGGGCGAAAATTTTGCAGGTGTTCGCAGGAGGTCTATGAGATTTTGATCTTTTTCCCCAAACCCTTGGCGGGTACTGAAATAGCGCTTCATTTCCTCAATAATCGTCAGGTAATCGGATTCACGGCAGAGGTGTGATTCATCAAACAGTTCCAGGGCACCGGCAAAAGCGGGATTCCTGTTGGCCAGCCACAGATAGAGCATTTCTTCCAGAGTGGATCCGGAATGGAGCTGTTCTTTTGAGGTTTCATTTTGACTTCCATTCCCATCGGGTTCTGCTGCAGTTTCAGTTTGTGAAGGGAATTCTTCAGTGAAGCATATCAGGGCGTCCGTCAATTTCTTAGGACCTATCTTCTGCTCAACCCAGGCCATACAGTCAGCAAACAAGGATGCATCTACCTCTTGTTTGTAGGCCCTGGTGACCAGCCGTAATATTTCATTGATAAGTCCAATGGCATATAATTCTCCATCACCGGTAAAAGCCCCGGGCTGTTGAAATTCTGCCCGCTTATCATTGATCTGCTTTACCAGCCTTCGAACCTGTAGCACATTTGAGAGGATTAAACTCCCCTGAGGGGAAAATTGCCACTCGTCGAGGCCATATTTTTGCCGGCACTGCTGTGATATTTGGATTTCCATTTTTCTCAGATCCTGTTTAATTTTATGGTGTCAAGCTATTTTTACCACCCTTAAAAGTTTCTCCGGGTTGAGTTGCTATAGAGTTTTCTCTTACAATTCTGGCAGTGGAAATAATAAAAACCAAGTTATCACCGGATGACATACCAGAGACCTTTTGAGGTGGCGACAATGCTCTCGTCCTTCTTTTTACGAATTTGACCCTCCATGGTAATGAGGGTTCTTCTGGCGGACAGCACATTGGCGGAGATCATCAGGGTTGCCCCCGGATGGGCCGGAGCATGGAAAAAAATATTATGGCTGGCTGTGGTCATGGCTTTGGCATCGCCGTATACAGTCTTGTCCATTACGGTTGCCGCACCGGCACCGAGTATCTCATCCAGCAGCGTAAACAGAAATCCACCATGGGCGATCCCAAAAGGATTCAGCCATTCCTCACGGACAGTAACCTCCGCCACGACTTCGCCCTCGAGATAGCGCGTAAGTTTAATATCCAGCGATTGGGAAAAAGGCGCCGGGAATTTCCCGTTGGGGAATTTGGCCTGTATCTTTTCATATAATTTTTGATCAATCATTTTTTGTCCAATTTAAGTTTTAAGTTGCGATCATCTCGAGAAATTCATCTTCACTGAGAAGCGGAATGCCCAATTCGGTTGCTTTTGTAAGTTTGGATCCCGCACCGGGACCCGCCACAACAAAATCAGTATTTTTGCTGACGGATCCACTGGCTCTGGCACCCAGTTTTTCTACCATGGCTTTAGCCTCAGAGCGCGTAAATTTTTCCAGACTGCCGGTGAAGACAAAGATTTTCCCTGCGAATGCACTGCTCTCCGGTTTTTGAACGGTTTTGAAAGCGAGCCCATTTGCCAGAAGCCTGTCGATGATATCCACATTGGAGGGATCTGCAAAGAAATCCAGGATGGATCGTGCCATAATCTCGCCAATCTCGTGAATTTCCAGGAGTTGTTCATAGGTTGCTGTGCGTAGTTTCTCAAAGTCTCCTCCAAAGGCTTGCTCAAGGAGTTTGGCTGCATGCTCGCCTACATTGCGGATGCCCAGTCCAAAGATAAATCGGGCCAGAGTAGTGTGTTTTGATTTTTCAATTTCCGCAATAATATTCGCAGCTGATTTTTTGCCCATACGGTCGAGATCAGCCAGCTGGTCAGGGGTCAGATCGTAAATATCTGCAATATTTGAGAGGAGTCCTTTTTCCACCAATTGATCCACCAGCTTTTCACCGAAGCCTTCGAGGTTCATACAGGATTTTGCCGCGAAATGTTCGATTCGTCCTTTAACCTGCGCAGGACAGCCCATGTTTTGACAACGAGCCACGACCTCACCTTCAGGCCGGGAAACTCTATGCCCGCACACCGGACAGGTATCGGGCAGACAGTACGGTTTTGTATTTCGCGGACGTTTTTTGAGGATCACTTTAACGACTTCGGGAATCACATCCCCGGCCCTTTGGATCAGTACCGTGTCGCCGATACGGATATCTTTGCGGTCGATCTCATCCTGGTTGTGCAGTGTGGCATTGGAGACCACTACGCCTCCCACTGTGACGGGCGAAAGTTTGGCAACCGGTGTCAGTGCGCCGGTACGGCCCACCTGGACTTCGATATTTTGTACCACCGTCGTTACCTGCTGAGCCTTGAACTTCCCGGCGATAGCCCAGCGCGGGTTGCGGCTGCGAACCCCCAGTTCATCCTGCAGAGCGAAGCTGTTTACCTTGAACACGACGCCGTCAATATCATAGGGTATGTCATTGCGTTTCGCTTCCATCCGTTTGAAAAAACCCAACAGAAATTCTGCACCGCGGCCCTGTTCAATCAGAGGATTAACCGGAAAACCCCAATGGGGGAGTGCCGCCAGAAAATCATGTTGAGAGTCAAATTTGAGGTCTGTGATGACTCCCGGGGCATAACAGTAAAGGCGCAGGGGTCTTTGGGCGGTGATCCCGGCATCCAGCTGCCTTAAACTGCCGGCTGAAGCATTGCGCGGATTGGCAAAGGGTGCTTCGCCCCGCTCGAGACGCAGCGCATTCATTTTTTTAAAATCAGCATGGTTCATGAAAACTTCGCCGCGGACTTCCAGCAACGAGGGAGTGGTAATTCCATCCTGTAGCTGTAGCGGAATGGCCCGGATGGTGCGCAGATTCTGGGTAATGTCCTCTCCCGTTACCCCATCACCCCTGGTTGAACCATAGGCAAATTTCCCTTTTTCATAGACCAGCTCAACGGCCAGGCCATCGAGTTTTGGCTCCGCTACATACTCAATATCAGTCTCGATCCCCAGGCCTTTTTTTACAGCCGCATCGAAAGCATAGAGTTCATCAGCATTCATGGCATTCGCCAGTGAGAGTAAGGGCAGGCGGTGGGTCACGCTGCCGAATGCTTTTAAAGGGGCGGCACCCACCCGCTGAGTCGGTGAGTCGTCCGTCACCAGTTCGGGATGCTGTTTTTCAAGCGTTTCCAGCTGGCGCATGAGCTGGTCATATTCCGCATCGGCAATGATGGGGTCATCATTCACGTAGTAACGGATGTTATGTTCAGTGATTGCTTTTCGAAGCCGGGAAATTTCTTCAGCGATAGTCACGGTCCCTGCGCTTATTCTGCCGTAGCGTTAGATGTCAAGTCAGCGATTTCAGTTTCGACAGTTGTATTTAGGCAAAAATACTCATCGCTGCTGAATTTGAAATTCTTGTGTTCGTAATTTCCCTGTTCGTTTATGGAGTACAGCTCCATAAATTCGTCTCTGCGGCGGATGATCTCGCCGATGGCATGGATGAAATGATCGACATCGGTCCTGGTGTTGTAGATTCCGAAACTTACTCGAACCATGCCCATCCAGGGTTCGCTGTGCCAGTCTTTTACTTGCTTGACCCGGGCAAAGTGGATTTCCCGGCTGTGCGTGAGTTCCAGCATTTTCTCGACATAGGGATGTGCACAAAAGCATTCGTTGCGCACGGCGATATTAAAATAATCATTCAAAATGGCAGCAACCAATCCGTGATTATAATGACGGATATTGAAGGAGATAGTCCCGGCCCGGGGGCACGAATTCACATCCGTTTCACCATACACAACCACATCATCATATTTAAGCATGGCTTTCAGGGCCTGGTTGGTAATTTCCTGATCATCCTTCAGCACCGTCTCCATACCGATACGATCCAGAATATCGATGGCCGCACCGAGGATTACAGCGCCATAAATATTGGGAGTCCCCGCCTCTTCCCGGGCTGGAAATTTATCGGAAATGATATAGCTGTCGGGATAGACCCTGTCCACCATGCCGCCACCCACTTCTTCAGGCTCGAGAGACGACAGCAGAGATTTCCTGGCGATGACAACACCCGGCGAGCCCGGGGCGTAGGTTTTGTGACCGGAGATCACCAGGGCATCTACATTGTGCAGGGGATTGCTGTGACCGCTCATTTTAATGGGGACATGAGCCGCCATTTGAGCCGCATCAACAATGAGAAATGCCCCGTATTCGTGGACCAGTCGGGCCACTTCGTTGATGGGGTTGATAATGCCTGTGACATTGCTGATGCCGGTTACGGAAACATAATTAATTTTATCATGATATTCCTCAAGATAAGTCTTCAGTAGCACCAGATCGATACAGCCCATGTGGGATTCGTGTGTATCCACCGGAATATGGATCACCTTACCACCGTGCTTGCGATGTGGCAGGTCATTGGAATGGTGCTCCATAATGGAGACCAGCACGATATTGCGCTCCGGCCGCAGATGTTTAAAGGTTCGGGCCATACGATTCATACCGGCTGTCACGCCGCTACCGGTGAAAAAGCAGGTGTATTCGCCGGGATCTGCTCCTACGAATTTGGCAATCCGGTCATGAACCCAGGCATAGGTATCGGTGGCGATACGGGCGCTGAAATGCATAACCGAATGGGTATTGGCATAATGCAGTAAAAATTTTGATGCAGCCCGGTAGGCGGAGCCCATCATCAGCGTAGAGGCAGTGGAATCAAGATAAACCCGGCGGGTCACTGCGCCTGTGGCCAGTTTATATTCTGTATTGAGCCCGATGAAATCTGCCTGAATCGCTTTCAGCAGGGCTTCTCCGGAGAGTGAATTTTTTGAGTTCGGCATGTTTGTCATGGGGTAAAATTAGGAGATTTTGTTCCATATTGCCGACAGAAGTTTGAATTGAAGAATTAGGAATTGAGAGCTCATTCCCAGTGGGGGCAGGGAAAGAGTTAAAAATTAAAAGTGCCCAACAACCCCGGGAGCTTTGAGCGCATCTCCTAAATCCATTCCTTCAGTAGCCCACGGATTCATCCGAGGGTTTTGAATGGTGCTGGAAATGGCAACCGTTTTAACGATTTATCCATCTTTACTCACCTCAAATGTGGGTTTACAAGAATCCATCCTGTATCATAGCAGCGGCAGCCCCAAGTGCTCGCAAACTCGCAGGGGCAGGCTGTCGCTGCACTCTAAAGAACATCAACCAAGGAGGCTTTGGACCAATCTGTGATATCTGTGTCATCCGTTTCATCTTTATCCGACAGTTGCCCATAAAAGGTTTTGAGATGC
>CAZIYQ010000070.1:0-12777 GCA_964543505.1 uncultured bacterium
TTGTACCAAAATAAAACTAATTATTAGTAGGAGCTATTATGAAACTTAAAACAATCCTCGTCGTTGGCATTTTCACAGTCGTGCTGGCAGGCTGTGTCCCGTGGGATGAGGAGAACGTGGTTAAAAATGGCATCCATTTTGAGAAATTCAGACAGGAAAAACTGCACTATGGGGAGGAAGGGAAAACCGTTTTTAGCGGTGTCCTGGCGGAAGACACAGAGATCCAGGGGTACTCATGTAGGAAGGAATCCGTGACTTTTTATGCTGACTGGCAATTAAAGGAATTTATACTGGCAAAACCGACGGTTGTGAACAATATTCTTTTTCCCGCCGATACCTGGATTTTCCCTGCAGAGGGGGGCTATATCAATGCAGCGGTATTTCCAAAAAATATTGAAATCCAGGGGCACCTAGTCCGTGGTGGCAGGGGAGGTCCGGAGGGCGTTGTGACTTCCTTTCATAAAAATGGGGCTTTGAAAAGTTTTTTCTCGATAGAAGATGTGGAAATCAATTCTGTCCCTTGTAAAGGCAGTGTGCTGCATTCCATCGAATTATTTGATTCGGGTGAACTGCAAAGCTGTACCCTGGCCTATCCTGCAACCATCGAAGGACATGCTTATGCTAAAAACGCCAGAGTCACTCTTGAGAGAAATAAAGAGCAAGGTGAAGCAGAATGAAACACAATTCACAATTATAAGAAAATCTGTACTTCATGAAACAGGGCTTCCTTAAATTTGGGCCTTATTAATTAGAGGAATATATGGAATATTTATCAGTTATTACCGGTATCGTATCAAATCCCAGAAAAACAATTCAATCCTTTCCTGAAAAGATTCAGGCTATGGACTGGCTCGTTCCACTGATCTTGCTGTTGCTGGTGGTCGGTGTTGCAACCTGGCTGACGGGTCCCTTGACAACCGAATACAGCATGAACAGGCAATATGAGACGATCGAGAACAGTCCCAATCTTACGGACGAACAAAAGGAGGAACAACTCGCCAAACTCGATGAGCAGGATCCATCAAGTTATTTGTATACTAAAGTATTTGTAGGTACACTGTTTGGCCTTTTGTTCGAAGTGGGTGTACTCATGGCAATCGGTTCGCTCGTTTTAGGCGGTAGTGCCGCTTTTCTGTCCGTATGGCATGGCGTCATTTGGGTATCGATCATAAAAATTCTGGAGATCTTCGTCACGGTGGTGATCACATTGACCACTGGACAGGTTCTCGTGGAACTTGGGCTGACGGTTCTGTTACCGGATTCCCTTACGGGAACCATGATCTATTATTTGTTGCTTCAATTTGGTATTTTTGCTGTATGGCGTACTGTGTTATACGGTATGCTGGTTTCGACTCTCTACAAGGTTGAGCAGAAAAAAGCGCTGGTGATCCTATTTGCGGCATGGTTTGTCTTTGCACTGCTCTCCTCTGTCATGATCACCAAAAGCGGCCTGATGATCACCTAATCAGTAATGAGAAAAATATATTTTATCAATTTAGCGCTCTATTTTGGGCTTTTGCTATCAGGTGCTCCAGCGCAGAGTACTCCTCTGAATCTGGATGATCTGATCAGCATGGCCCTCGAAGATAATCACGATGTTCAGATCTCCCGCTTGCAATTAAAAGCAGCTCAAGCCACCAAACAGGGTGCTTTTTCAGGATTTCTCCCATCCGTCTATCTATATATGAATCAGGATATGAACCATCGATCAAGTGTGGGGACCTCATTTGGCCCTGATACGAGCAACACCGGCCTGGACAGCCTTTACAATTTATCCGATTTCGGATCCATCTCAACTTCCAGTACAACGCTAAGCATCAACGAGACACTCTTTGACGGTGCCCGTTCCTGGTATGCCAACAGGAATACTGCAAACTCCATTCGACAGGCAGAATTGACCTTGAAGACTCAGATTGAGCAGGTTGCTTTGCAGGTAAAAACAGCCTATTTCCGTTATCTGTCTGCGCTTGAACTAAAGGAGGTTGCCGATTTTTCCCTGGAGCTGGCGGACTCGCAGCTCGATCTGGTTCAACAACAATACGATCTCAAGGCAGTCAGCGAAACGGACCTGCTCAAAGCTAAAGTAAGAAAGGGTCAGTCTGATGCGGCGGTGCTGACCCGCCAGCAGGATGTTAAGGCAGCTCACAACGAGATTTGCAATGTCCTTGGTGAGACGGCAGCCTGTGAGGCAAATGTCAGCAGAATCGACATAACATTATCAGAACTGCCGCAGTTTGTGGACGCAAAGGAAGAGCTGCTTGCCAACAATACTCAGCTGCAGCTGGCGGATATTGCTGTCATCGGTCAGCAACTGGCTTATAAAACACAGGTCAGTGTTTTTCTCCCAACGCTGTCGGTTGGTGTTAACTACACCGCTCGGGCAAATGACGTTGGTGATCAATTTGATGGACTTTTGAACACGTCCCCGTCCTCAACCCTCAATCTGACCTTTCCAATTTTCAAAGGATTTTCTAATAAAAGTCGTTTGTATCAGTTGAAGTACGATCTATTGGCCACGGAAAACAATGTAGAAAAACTTAGGAAGGATTTGCTGGTTCAGCTTGATAACCTGTTGACCTCACTGGATACGTACTACCGGCTCATCCCAATTAATGAGGAGATCATTACATCAGCTGAACTTGATGTTGAGTTAGTGGAAAAGAAATATCACCTCGGCTCCAGTGATATACTGGATGTGCTGAATGCCCAGAACTCCCTGATCAAGGCACAGAGCGATCTGGTGCAAATCAAACACAATGCAAAAATTCTCGAAGCACAGCTCGAAGTCATTCTCGGGAAATTGATTCCAAAGTGCTTAAAATGATGGAGCGAGAGAAGGCGTCAGTAGTGCTTAGAAAATATCTTGATACTTAAGTTGAAATAATATTATTCCCAAAATGGTAATCAAATGACAAAAAAGAAAATCTTTATCGGTCTGGCCATCATCGTTGTTATAGCGTTGATCGTTTGGAAAAATGCTAACCGGTCTGAAATGGGGCCATCAAAACCCATTGCGGTGCAGATGGAAAAAGTCCAACGGAAAACGATCGAACAAGTCATCTCGGCAACAGGTAATATTAAACCCGTCGTGGATGTTGATCTATCAGCAAATGTGAGCGCAGAGATAAAACAGCTCTTTGTGAAAGAGGGCGATCGGGTCACAGAAGGACAAACCCTGGTCATACTGGACAGCCTCAGATATGCAGCGGCACTCAGACAGGCAGAATCCGCACTTTCAGCTTCACGTGCCAGCGAAAATCAGGTCAGACTCGAATATGCACGCGCCAAACAACTCCTGGAAAATAAACTGATCAGCGATCAGGAGTTTGAAACGCTGGATGCTTCCCTCAAATTAAGAGAAGCCGAAGTGAAACAGGCTTTCGCGCGGGTTACTCAAGCCCGTGATGACCTGCAAAAAACCATTCTCGCAGCTCCCATATCCGGTACCATTACTTCCCTGAAGAAAGAAGTGGGGGAGATGGCTCTGGGCTCTGTTTTCCAGGCGGATGTGATTCTCACAATATCCGATTTATCGGCGATGGAGGTCGTCGTAAAAGTTGACGAAACTGACGTCGTGAGTATCCAGTTGGGAAATCCGGTTGAGGTCGAGACCGATGCCCTTCCGGAATTAAAACTGAAGGGTTCCGTCACACAAATAGCGCAGTCTGCTCAGGCAAATATACAAAGCAGCAGTCAGGATCAGGTCATCGATTACGAAGTTCGCGTTCTCATTGATATGTCAACCATGGATGAGCGTATTCGTCCGGGGATGTCTGCCACTGCCAACATCACTACTGCCGTCAGTGAAGATGCAATCGCCATACCCATTCAGGCCCTCACCGCCCGGCCCGAAAATGAGCGCCCGGCCCGCCACGGGAAACCCGGGAAACAGGATAAAAGCCAAAAAGAAGAAACTTCCCTTTACGATGTTGAGAAGGACAAACTAATTGATGTGGTCTTCGTCGTGAATGAAGACAGTTCCAAAAGCGGTGGCTTTTCATTTGGGAAACACAAACAGAAATATAGCGTTTCTCGCCGACCGGTCACTGTGGGGATTTCATCTGCCAATTTTTATGAGGTTATTTCCGGATTGGATGAAGGAGAACTGATCGTGGTTGGTAATTACAAAGCCATCAGCAAAGAATTAAAAGACGGGAGTGCAGTCACGAGAAAAAATAAGAGCGGCCCCGGCAAACGAGATCGCCGTAAAGATTCGGGAGAATAAGGCATGCCGTCACGTCCCCTTATTCACCTTAAAAATATTACCAAAACATACATCATGGGAACGGATACGATCCATGCTTTAGACGGCGTGGATTTTCAGATCAAAAAGAATGAGTATATCTCAATCATGGGTCCTTCCGGATCAGGGAAATCCACACTCATGAACATCATTGGATGTTTAGATACACCGACCTCCGGCACTTATAAGTTTGAAGATGAGATTGTCTGTGATGTGACCGATTCAGGCACGGTCAAGATGAATGGCAATGATCTGGCTTGGATCCGCAATCAGAAAATCGGTTTTGTTTTTCAAACCTTTAATTTATTACCGAGAGTGACGGCTTTTAAAAATGTTGGCCTGCCCCTGGTATATGCTAACATTCCCCGCCAGCAGCAGATAGAAATGACCAACCTGGCACTGGAAAAAGTTGGGCTTTCAGACAGGGCACATCACAAACCCAGTGAATTGTCCGGTGGGCAGCGTCAGCGGGTGGCCATTGCCAGAGCTCTCGTCAACAACCCCTCCATCATACTTGCAGATGAGCCAACCGGAAATCTGGATTCGGAAACCTCCAGAGAGATCATGGCCTTGTTTGATGACCTCCACAAGCTGGACAATACCATCATTTTGGTGACCCATGAACCGGATATCGCCTTACACGCACGCCGTAATGTTCACATCCTTGACGGGAAAATTGAAAGTGATGAAGTCAATCACAATGTCATGCGCTGATCAGCACGATGTTTGAGATCGTCAAACTTGCTCTGGCGGCACTGTGGGGTCATAAACTCCGGGCATTTCTCACGACGCTGGGTATTGCTATTGGTGTATTCACCGTCGGGACTGTTATGGCCATCATTGACGGATTAAATAAATCGTTTACTGATCAAATTTCGATGCTGGGGTCGGATGTTTTCTATATCTCAACCCACAAATGGGCCGGCGGTTATGAGGATTGGATCCGCTCCTGGAAGCGCAAAGCCATCACCCCTGCAGTGGCAGAGTATATTCTTGAGAACGGTCATCTCATCGATATTGCATCGCCCATGCTGGGCAGACGGTCCACATTGAAATACAATGATAAATCCCTCGACGCAGTTGAAGTGGCCGGAGTCAACCAATATGCACTTGAGATCGACGGTTCAAATATGAGTGAAGGCAGATTCTTTTCTGCCGCAGATGTCAGTCACCGCAAAAATGTAGTGACGATTGGTGATGAAGTGCGCCAGGAATTTTTCCCCCGGATCGATCCCCTAGGGCAGACCTTGAAAATTAGCGGGCATAAATTTACGGTTATCGGCTGCCTCGAAAAAAAAGGCAATATGTTGGGGAATAATATGGACAATCGGGTACAGATCCCCTATCTCACTTTCAGCAAAGTCTTTGGAGGTAAACGTACCAATACTACTATTGCCGCCAAAGCCGTGAGTCCGGAACTCGTTGATGAGGCTCACGATGAACTGCGTGCACTACTACGGCATTATCGCGGTCTCAAACCGCAGGATGAGGATGATTTTGCCATCAATCAGATCAGTTCGATTATGGAATTGTACAACAAAATGACGGGAATGCTGTGGGCCGTTGCCATCGGTATTGGCAGTATCTCTCTCATTGTTGGAGGGATTGGTGTGATGAATATCATGTTGGTTACCGTTGCCGAACGCACCAAAGAGATTGGTATCCGCAAATCCATCGGTGCCACAAGGTCGAAGATACTCTTCCAATTTCTCATCGAAAGTATGGTCGTCTGTGCTCTCGGTGTCATCATCGGATTGACCTGCGCATCGGGAGTCGCCCTACTGGTTCAGAAGTTTACCCCCCTCGCTGCCAGCATTCCCGCTAATTGGGGATTTTTAGGTGCCGGCACCGTGGTTATTGTTGGCTTGGTTTTCGGACTGTGGCCTGCCAATAAAGCTGCGCAACTGGATCCCATTGAGGCTCTTCATTACGGTTAGATGATCGATGCTTGAATATTTGCGATCCGCAATGTCTTCTCTGTTGAGTAATAAACTCCGTTCCAGCCTTACGATACTGGGAGTGATCATTGGTGTGTGGGCCATCGTCAGTATGCAGTCCATCGTTGCCGGTTTCGACCGTTCTATGCAGCAGACCATGGCTGAGTTTGGGACGGAGACATTTTTCATTCAGAAATTCCCGGCAATCATGATGGGTAATGGCACCTGGCGAAAATATATGAGGAGACAAGACCTCACCTATCAGGATGCTATCTTTCTGGGAAATAAGACCCACTTTCTGCGCAGTGCTGCTGCCAGTATCTCAAACAGGGCACAAACGGTGAAATACAATGCTAAGAAAACTTCTCCGAGCGTCGCGGTAACGGGTGCGACCGCCGGCTATTTTACTGCCAACGCGGCCAGTCTCTACGATGGCAGGTTTTTCACAAAAGATGATGTAACGCATCAAAGAAATGTTACGATTCTGGGGAAAGATATAGTGGATGAATTGTTCCCGGTGGAGAGCCCTGTCGGAGCTGTCATTTCAATCAGTGGTGTTAAATTCACAGTGATCGGTACACTGAACGCCATGCCTGGTTTTGGTAACGATACGCCCGACAATATCGCCATCATCCCCATAACCACGTATCAGAAAATGTTCGAATGGTCTTCGGATGCCCTCGGTCTGCAGCTGCGGGCGATGTCATCGAATGTGCTGGAGGAGGCTATCGACGAATCCATTTCACTGATGCGCATACGCCGCAAAGTCCCTGCCGGCAAAGCTAATGATTTTGAGGTTTTTACCGGGGATTCAATTGTCGATACGATGAAGGATCTCACTTCTTACATCCGTGTCGCCGCACTTGGCATTGCAGGAATTTCGTTGATTGTGGCGGGAATCGGCATCATGAATATTATGCTGGTTGCCGTGCTGGAACGTACCCGGGAAATCGGCACCCGCAAAGCTTTGGGAGCCAGGAATTCAGACATTCTCTGGCAGTTTCTGTTTGAGTCAGTGATCCTCTCTGAATTCGGAGCCTTTATCGGTCTGGGCTTTGGCTATCTCACAGCCTGGACCATCACCAGCAAAATACCGCAGATGAGTGCGACCGTTCCCTACTGGTCCATCGTTTCTGCGATTGTTTATTGCTCAATCATCGGCATCTCCTTCGGAAGTTTTCCGGCTCGCAAAGCCTCGCGCCTTGATCCCATCGATGCCCTGCGTTACGAATAATATAAATTCGCTGACTCGATGACAACCCCTTTCACGGATACAATTCAAATGAGCCATCATCAGAGTGATATGGGTGCGAATCAAACCCTGTTTTGTACAGACAAACTTGGGCCAGGGTAATATGCCCGAAATATAAATGACATTTTTCGCTGCATTTCAGTAATTTAATGACTTTTTTGTTTAAATATGATGCGCTAGAATGTTGTAAAAAAGTCACCGGAGATGATGATTTCTTTGATCCGAACAGAAGATAAAAAAATTAACCGGGTAACCTGATCAGGTTTCAAGTTTCTACTGTGAATGATAAAAAGTATGAATTTCAAATTCCCCCTTACGATGCTTAAATTTCTGCCATGAAAACCTTCAGTAAATATGCCTTACTTCTGATCGTCTCTTTCAGCAGCAGTTTATTCGCTCAGTTTGTTGTGGCGAAAGTGACCATAGATGATACACGGATGCGGGGCGATTCCGAACATTATCTCACCGACTCGCTGGAAAAGCAGATGCAGAACTATCTATTGGAAACCCGTTTCGCTCCCGAAGCAGATGATATCGAAATGGTCATCAATATTCGAGTGATCGTAGAATCCATTGTCGATCAGGGTAATGCTAAAGTGATTAAGGTCCAGGCCGTGATCACCAATTATCTTGACCAGCAATTCTATGCCAAAGGAGTGGATTTCCCCTATTCAGCCGGGCAGGCAATTAACTTTGATTCTGTTTACGACCCCCTTTCAGGCTTTCTCGATTATTATGCTTTTCTAATCATTGCAGGTGAACTGGATACCTATTTCGTCCTCGGCGGATCCCCTTATTTCAGCCGGGCTGTACAGACCGCTGATGAAGGGCAGAGCTCTGCTTATTCACGGGGCTGGCAGGAACGCTGGAAGCTGGCGAATGAGATCAGCGAAAATGTTTACATCCGTGAAGCAAAATACAATTTCTATGAGGCATTAGACCTGCTCTTTCAGCCTAAAATTAAAAAATCCGAGCTAAAGGTACCCTTGGTAAAATTCCACGATAAACTCATGGATGTTGCCAGCCAGATCGGGAATGATCGTTACACAACGGTTTTTCTGTCGGCGCATGCCGAAGAAATTGCCCGAATGATGCAGATGACCGAGATGTATGCCGAGCTCAAGGATATGATTGATTTCGATCTTGAAAATAAAGAGATCTACAAACAATATCTCTCAGACGAATAATTTCTACCCAATCCTTGTATGGTCAATTCAGCAGCCCCCAAACCTTTGAATGCAGGTGAATCGCATAATTGTTAGATTTGAGCATGAATAGAATCGTGCATTTGACAGTGCTGCTTTTACTGACTATCGCCTTCGGCTGGAACCAACAACTTTCCTCCAAAGACATCCAGAAAAATATTGACGAGCGCAATCAGGAAATTCAGGAGCTTAAAAAGGATATCTCTAAAGTTGAGAAACGATTGGGGAAAAAAATTAAAGAGGCGCATTCCACACAGGATATTCTGGATGAACTCAACAATAAAATTGATCTGACTGAAAAACTGATTAAATCCCTTTCTCGGGAAGAACGGTTTGTATCTGAACAACTGTTTTTGACACAGACGGATATTGATAATATTCAGAAGGAATTAGAGCGGCTCCGGGATAATATGCGCAAGCGCATCATCTACCTCTACGAATATGGGCGGCCAACCCTGCCAGAGACGATCCTGCTGTCGGATAACTGGAACGAAATGCTATATCGCATCAAATACCTCGATGTGCTCATCCGCTATGAGGACCAGATTGCCGATGACATTGAGGAAAAATTAGAAGAACTCACGCAGGAAAATGAAAAATATAACCTCGAACTAACTCGCAAGCAGGAGTTACGGAAATCCAAAGAAACAGAGAACCTGATCCTCACAAAAGACAAAAAGAAACGGGAAGATCTTAAAATCAAGCTTGAGCAGGAAACGGATCGGCTCTCAAAAAATCTCAAAACCAAGCAGGATATGCTGAAGCAAATGCAGGAGCTCATCGATAAACTGATGGCGGATAAAAAATCCGCACAAAAACGTGAGGAAGAACTGGCCCGTGAGCGGGAACTTCGGAAAATGGCCACCACCGGGAATTTCGCAACCCTCAGGGGAAAACTGCCCTGGCCTGCGACAGGCAGTATCATTACACATTTCGGCAAACAGGTCAATCACGAGCTCAACACAACCACAGCCAATCCCGGGATAGACATCCGCTGCGGATCGGGTCAGAATGTTGCAGCAGTACTTGACGGCATCATTACGAAAATCACTTATCTGCATGGCTATGGCAACATCCTCATTTTAGCACACGGCTCGGGCTATCATTCTGTGTACGCCCATTTGGATGATATAACGGTGCATGAGAAAGAATATGTACAGGCCGGTTCTTCACTGGCAACTGTTGACGAAATGGGCATATTGCATTTCGAGATCTATGGAAATCAATCAAAATTAAATCCGGAAGATTGGCTTTTAAAAAAATGATTTACGATAATCTTATTCTCAATAAAAAGCTCTGGAGTCAGTTAATGATGACCTGGGGAAAAGGGAAATTACCGCATTCCTTTTTATTTTATGGCCCTCCCGGCACTGGAAAGGAAGGACACGCTGTCGAGCTTGCAGGGTTGTTATGCTGCGAACATCCCGGTGCTGATGGTCCCTGCGGGAAATGTGACGGTTGTAAAAAAGTAACTTCTTTTCAACATGGCAATGTGCATCCTATCCTGCCTTTACCACGAGCAAAGAGCGGCCTGAAAAAAGATGACGACCCGCTAAAGGGACTGACCGAGGTTCAGCTTGAGAACTTGAGGAGTCAGATGAACCAAAAAGGTCGGGATCCGTACTTTCGCATTGAATTAGAAAATGCCAATACGATACTGATCAACTCAATTCGGGAGCTGAGACGCAGTATTTATATGACGACATCCGAATTCGGCTGGAAAGTCATCCTTATTTTTGACGCTGAGAAACTCTGCATTCCCCAGCCTGAATCTGCAAACGCAGTGCTGAAGATACTCGAAGAACCGCCGAACAATACCATATTCATATTAGTAACCTCACATATTGTGCAGATGCTGGATACGATTCGTTCTCGATGTCAGCAAATTTATTTTCCACACTTGTCAGATCAGCAAATTCAAACAGATCTGCTGAATAGAAATAATTCCAAACAAAATTCTCGTATCATCACGCAGATCGCCAATGGCGACATCAGGCTGGCCCGGGAACTCGCCGGCTCCTTCAGCAGCATTACCGAGGCAATCGAAGTGCTGGAAAAAGCACTTTACAGCGCTAATTCGGACCACTGGCAGAATTTGATTTCGTATTTGAGCAGCATTAAGAAACAAGGCAGTTCGGCCGTCGAAAACTTTTTTCGGTCAGCACTGCTCTATTTCCGGGATCTGTTAGTACTGCAACAGGTCGGCGAACAGAAAATCGTGATTGAACAGTTCAGGGATAAATATAAAAAAATAGTCGCGAAATTCCCTGCCGCACAGTGGGAGCAGTTGATCAATGAAACCGAAAATGCCCATCGCTATCTCAAAGCCAATGGATATTTACCCTTGATTGTGAGCACATGGCTGCTCGACCTCCAGTCTGACTTGAAAGGAGAAGGCAAGCTTCATTTCGATTTGGCTGAATGGCAGGCAAGCTGATTTTGCAGTGATTTCTATTCATCAGTACACTTAAATTACGCGCCTTTTAATAGGGAAAATTGGAAAAATTAATACGGGATCCTAAATTTGAAAACAGAATTTCTTAAAACCGGCTTTAGACCGGTAATTGACAGAATCGTTTTTTTACTTGTCCTGCTGGGTGTCCTCACGACTGTCCATTTATGGATACAGCAAAACCGTGGTTTTGACCGTGGCTGTCTTGGTGTTGCAATGTCTGACAGTATTGAAGAAAATTTCGATTGTAAATCGGTTCTGCTCAGCGATGCCGGCACATTCATGGGTATTCCAAACACAGTATCGGGCCATATTTTCTATGACCTGCTGGTGCTGCTGAGTCTTGCAATCATCTTTGTGGAGGCCGGAAAGGTAGCCCTTTTAAAAAATATCCGTTCAGTGCTAATTCTTGGAGGGTTTGGCTATACCTGTTATCTCGTCTATTTCCAATATTTCGTATTGGGGGAATTTTGCGCTCTCTGTCTGATTTCCGCTGCCGTCGTGACCCTGCTGCTGATTACACAAATCCTCGATCGATTGCTGACGGGTCAAATTCATAGCAGCCGAACCAAAAGCATCCATCTCAAAAATGAACTTATAATGACGCTGACGCTGCTGGCTCTGACGGTATTCTTGTCTGCAGCGGATGTGCACTATTTCAGAGGACTGGATATCCTTGAAAAAAATAAGACCGATCAGGCGGGCTCTGATTTAAATCACGGATCAGAACCAAACACAGGCGATACAACGGCTACTAATGGAAAAGACAATCCAGAAACAACGATAGGAATAAAACCCATCGAAAAAGCGGATTGTGAGTATCACCAGACTTTAGAACCCGTAGAAGAGTGGGAGCTGCAGATCAGTCCGCGCGACCCCTTCAAGGGCAACCCTAACGCTTCTGTCGTTGTGTTTGAATATTTCGATCCTAACTGTCCTCATTGTAAAAAATTGCATGATATCATCGGTTCTGTGGAGGTAAAATACCGTTCGAAGGTTCAATTCATTTACAAACCTTTTCCGCTGTGGAGCTATTCCATCCCCCAAATACAGGCACTTTACTTGGCTGAAGACGCCCATAAATTTTTCGAGATGCTGGATCGTCAGTTTGAATTACAGCAACATGGCAAGGGCCTCAGCAATGAACAGTTGGGCGAAATCGCGGATGAGATCGGCATGGATGGGAATCATCTCATCAAGCAGCTGCAAAACAAACAATACGCAAATCTTGTACTGGCACAGAGAAAAGCCGCCCGCAGTATCGGCATCCGCAGCGCACCGGTTGTCATGATCAACGGCAAATTCATCGCATCCAATTCCAGAACGGATGCCTGTATCAGTCAATTCATTGAAGATGTACTCAAGTAAGAGAGCGGCTGAGGCAGTGAGTATGAGTAAAAAAGTGTTCGCCCGCCAGGTTATATTGTGACGTTTCTGTTACTTCCGGTTTATTCCACCTCCGTCCTTCAGACCTGTCCGTAGGGCCAGTCCCGAGGACACCTCCGCCAGCGGAGGACAGGTTCCCTGCTAAGGGCTAAAAGCTCATGGAAAGAGTACGGTCCAGATTTTTGGGTTCTATTTCTCTGAACTTCAAAAAACCCAACCCTTCAGGATTACATCAATCCGTAAAATCGGTATCATCTGTGTAAACCTTTACCCGACAAGTTGTATTGTGGCGGGTTTACCCG
>CAZIYQ010000071.1:0-12760 GCA_964543505.1 uncultured bacterium
AAGAGCATTTAATCTGAATGTTGCCGTCAAAGAATTTGGAAAGAGAGTCATTTTCCTGCGAAAGATCATTCCAGGCGGAGCTGATAAAAGTTATGGCGTTCATGTTGCAGAAATGGCGGGACTGCCAAAATCTGTCATCCAGCGGGCCAATTCAATCTTGGGCAAACTCACCCGTCAGGAAGATAAGCACCCGGCAGCTGAACTTGAAGTCCAACACAATTTTCAGATCGATCTATTTGAAAAACAGGAAATGGAATTGCGCAATGACCTTGACAATCTCGATGTAAACCAGCTTACACCTCTGGAGGCCTTAATGAAAATTGATGAACTGAAAAAAAAACATGGACTGTAGATTATGAAGAGAAAAATTAATTGTTCCATTTTGTTTTTTTCGCTGTTCATCACGAGCTTGACGGCGGCGAATTTTGTCTCACACGGGGGGGAATTGTTCGAATCGGCTTTGGATTCCCGTTCTGCAGCGATGGCAGGGGTTGCGGTTTCCAGCGCAACCGGACCGGCTGCAATATTTTCAAATCCAGCCTTGATGATAGACAATTACAGTAACTCAATAACCTTCTCTCATCGTAAATTATTTGGTGGATTAGCCACTTCACAGCTGGTAGCATTCCCTATCAAGAAAATAAAACGTGGATATCTCTCATTCGGTCTCATCAATAGAAACGTGGCAGATATTCCGGATACCCGTAAAGCTTTTCTTTTTGAAGATAGCGGCGGACCCCACTTGGATTACAGTCAAATCACTTATTTTTCTCAAAACGAAACCGGTTTTATCCTCTCCTATGCTGGCATATTTAAGGATAAACACAAAATTGGAATTAATCTGAAGCCCATCTTCATAAGTATCGACTCCTATCATGCCTGGGGATTTTCTTTGGATGCAGGGTATTTTTATTCACCAAACCCCGAGACGGGTTTTGGCCTCTTTGTGCAGGATGCCACATCCATGGTTTTGGCCTGGAGCACAGGAACTAATGAGATCATACCCCCCAGAGTGGTAGTTGGCGGACATCGCCTATTTCATAATTTTTTGACCGCTATATCCTTATCGACCAGATTAGGTGAATCTTCACCCACGAATGGGCTGAATTTACCGGGTCAGACTATCGAATACAATCTGGGGATTGAAGGGCGGATTAACGACAATCTATCTCTACAATGTGGAGTCGCGAGTTTAAACGCCTTTACGGCGGGCTTCAATCTCAAAAAAAAGTATCTCGAAATACGATATGCTTACCTGGCACCACCTGCAGGAACTTCACTCGGGGGCAGCCATGAATTCGGGTTCCTTATCCATATTGACCAACTGAATGATCTGGATGGTTTATTTGAACCGTAAAACAAAAAAAATAAGTGGCTTCGGGATATAGAAAATTTTGTATATTTCGTGTTGCAATGAGGACAAAATATGATAATTAGTATGACTGGATTCGGGAAATCAGTCGTTAGTAATGATAAACTTTCAATGGCAATTGAAGTTCGGTCTGTGAATAGCAGGTTTCTTGACTATGCATCTCGCTTGCCTAGTTCAATGTCTCAATTTGACCATATTGCCAATAGAGTCATTAAAAACAGATGCGATCGAGGCAGGGTCACGCTGACAGTCACAATCGATTATAACGGTTCATCGACCAGCATTCCAAAACTCAATGAGGGTTTACTGGAACAATACCGCGAATTGGTAAGCCTTGCGGCAGACCAGACTGGTTCGGATAACAATATTCCGCTGGAAACCTATTTGACTTTCCCGGAAGTCATTAATATGGAATCTAATTTATCCGACGAAACACTTTTGGCTTTGTTTACGGACGGACTTGATAAGGCCCTTGTTGAAATGTGTGAGATGCGTAAAACTGAAGGAGATTTTCTTGCCGAGGATCTACGTCAGAGATTAAATCTTGTCTCTAAAAATGTAGAGATTATACTTGAGTTATCACAAAAAAATCATGCCAGCAGTGTCGAAAAACTCAGAGCAAGAATAACGGAACTTATCGACGGAAAAGAAGTAGATGAAAGCCGTCTCTATACAGAGATATCCATACTCAGTGGTAAAATCGATATTACTGAAGAATTAACGCGGCTGAAAAGCCATATCGAATTATTCCGAAGTTATTTTTCATGCAGTTACTACGCAGGGAAAAAAATGAATTTTGTGCTCCAGGAGATGGGGCGGGAGATCAACACGATAGGCTCAAAAACTGATGTTCTTGAAATACTACACATCTCTGTTGATATTAAAAATGAATTAGAAAAAATAAGAGAACAGGTACAAAATATACTATGAGCAAAGGTTTATTAGTAGTCCTATCGGCTCCATCAGGAACCGGTAAAAGCACAATCTGCCATAAGCTTCTTGAGAGAAATCCCGATTGGAAATTTTCTGTTTCGGTGACAACTCGTCCTCAGCGTGAAGGGGAAGTTGATGGAGATGATTATATTTTTATGGATGTAGACAAATTTGAACATTACATCAAATTTGGCGATTTCGTCGAATGGGAGTGGGTTCATGGAAATAAATATGGCACACTCATCGGACCCCTGGAAGATGCTTTAGAAGAAAAAAATCTAACTCTTCTGGACATCGATGTAAAGGGAGGTACTTCAATCATGGAGGAATTTCCTGATGATACTCTATCTTTTTTTGTGGAACCTCCCGGCGATACAATTGCCGAGCAGCTAGAGGTTTTGGAGGAACGGTTGGTAAAACGAGGCCATGAGCCTTCGACTATTATTAAACGCAGATTGAAGAGATTCCAGGTTGAATTGGAATACAAAGATAATTTTGACCACCATGTCATCAATGATGATCTGGAGGCAGTCGTAGATGAAATTGAATTAAAAATTAAAGAGGTGCATAAATGAGAATCCAAACAATACCTTTCAGCAAATTAGCACAGCAGTCTGAAGATATTTATGAAGATGTCATGATTCCGGCCAAACGAGCCAAGCAAATAATCGATGAGAGAGTTCAGCATCGCGAACCCTATGAAGAAGTTGCCGATGACGCTTATAATTTCACAGATCTCGAACCGAATGAGAACTATGAGGAAAAGGAAAAGGCCATCGGTGTGGCTCTAGAGGAATACATCAATGGTGAATTAGAATGGTCCATTAACGAGAGTAATGAGGATCTCTAGGATTTGATATGCCGCAAGATCCCGATCTGGTTCAGCGCTATCTAAAACAGACTCAGGAGCTGTTTGGCGATACACTTTATCTTGACAAGTGCGTACACATTCAACCGGAACTTGATTTGGTGCCAGGTGCAGAAATGAGCCTCAGTTCATACCATGATCAAATAAAACATTGTCAGAAATGTGAACTTGGCAGCACACGCAACCATTTTGTATTCGGCGACGGTAATGAAAATGCGGATCTGGTATTCGTAGGAGAAGCACCCGGCAAGCAGGAAGATCTTCTCGGTATCCCCTTCGTTGGCAGAGCGGGGAAACTGTTGGATAATATTCTAAGGGCCATTGACTTAGAAAGGTCTGATATTTATATTTGTAATGTGCTAAAATGCAGACCTCCAAATAATCGGGATCCATTGGCGGGCGAGATCGAGTTGTGTGAGCCCTATTTACAAACTCAGCTTGAATTGATCAAACCTAAGGTGATCATCACTTTGGGGAGAATTGCAGCTAGGACCCTTTTACGCCTCGATCTTCCTCTTGGTAAGATGCGAAATAACACTTACAAATATCATGGGATCGACACAGTGGTTACATACCATCCGGCTGCTCTGTTAAGAAATCCGAATTTTAAAAAACCCGCTTGGGAAGATTTCCAAAGAATTAGAGATACTTATTTGTTAAACTCTTAGTCATGGCAGAAACTCAAAAAAACGAAATGAGATTACCGCCCCACTCACCTGAGGCTGAACAGGCTGTTTTGGGTTGTATGATGCTGGCACCGGAATCAGTCCCTAAGGTTTTGCAAATTCTAAAACCTGAAAGTTTTTATAAGTCGGCTCATTCGAAGATATTTGATAGTATGCTGACATTATTTGATAAGAGCCAGAATATTGATACCATAACCGTCATCGACCAGCTGCAGAAGAATAATACTCTCGAAGAGGTAGGTGGTGCATATTATATGACAGGCCTTTCAAACGATGCGCCTTCTGCAGAAAATGTTGAATACTACGCAAAAATTGTCTATACAAAATTTGTCCTGCGTTCAATTATCTCCGCATCCATTGAAATGACTGAGATGGCTTATGAGGCCAGAGACGAAATTGTTGATATCCTCGATAAGGTAGAGCAAAAGATATTTAATCTCTCTGAACAATCTCTGCGGGGAGAATTCATTCCGGTGGATGATCTGCTTCACAGTGTGTTGGATAAATTCGGTACGAGACGCGAGGGCGATGTCATTGGGGTTCCTTCCGGAATTACCGCACTGGATGATATTTTGTCGGGGTTCCAGAATTCAGATTTTATCGTTATGGCAGGCCGCCCGTCAATGGGGAAAACTGCCTTGGCCTTGAGTATGGCAAGAAATATTGCAGTAGATTATAAAAAAGGCGTGGGATTTTTCAGCCTTGAGATGTCGAATACTCAGCTAACCGAACGTCTCATCACCGCCGAGGCACAAGTGGACAGTCATCTCGTAAGAACCGGGAAATTACCAAAACGGGAATGGCAAAAACTATCGAGAGCGGCCGGCCCCCTTTCTGAAGCTAGATTATTCATTGATGATTCACCTGGCCTGAACATAATGGAGATCCGTGCAAAAGCAAGAAGATTAAAAGCAGAACATAAAATTGATATCGTCTTCGTGGATTATTTACAGCTAATCAATGGTATAGGACGCGTGGAAAATCGCCAGCAGGAGATTACCATGATCTCGAGATCACTCAAAGCGCTGGCCAAAGAACTGGATATCCCCGTTGTGGGTCTGTCACAGCTTTCCCGAGCTCCTGAAACTCGCACGGATCACAGACCCATCATGTCTGATCTGAGAGAGAGCGGCTCCATCGAGCAGGATGCGGATGTAGTGCTGTTTGTTTTTCGGAAATATGTTTATTCCCGAAATGAAGAGGATAAAGGAACCGGTGAGATTATCGTGTCAAAACACCGTAATGGACCTACTGGATCAATACCGGTCGCCTTTGTGGCTAAATATGCAAAATTCGCTAACCTTGATTTCTTTAACGAAGAAATCGAACAAGGATTCCCGGTATAGACAATGTGGGAAGCACTAAAAAAGATCAACCCGTTCAATATTGCGGAATTCCCCAAAGATTATCGAACCATAATCGATAATATATCCGATCCATTAGATGAGGATTCCTTCAATTCCCTGTGGAGAGTGTATCAGTTTGCAAATATAGCCCATGCCAGTCAAAAACGAAGTTCGGGTGAGCCCTATTTTACTCATTGCTCCAGTGTGGGGGCCATACTTGCAGAATGGAATCTGGATATTGATACGATATCTGCCGGATTGCTGCACGATACGATAGAAGATACTGATGTTACAAAAGAGGATCTCGCCCGTGAATTCAATGCCGATATTTCCGAATTGGTGGACGGTGTAACGAAATTATCTGACATCAAATTTAACAGTCGGCAAGAGAAACAAGCTGAAAACTTCATGAAAATGTTTCTTTCTGTGGCAAAAGACATTCGGGTAATTATCATCAAATTTGCCGATCGGCTGCACAATATGCGCACCCTGAAACATCTCTCACGCATGAAACAGCATCGAATTGCACTGGAAACCAGAGAAGTCTATGCTCCTCTTGCTCACAGGCTGGGAATGGGAAACCTAAAGCTTGAACTTGAAGATCGATGTTTCAATATCCTCGAGAATAAAGAATATATTGGACTTCAGAAACAGATCAAATCTTCTCGCGGAAGCCGTGAAAAGTACATCCGCTATTTTTCTGATCCCATCAAAAAACAGCTCGATGAGTACAATATAAATGCTGATATTTTCGGACGTGCCAAACACAATTATTCTATTTATCGTAAAATGCAGACCCGGGGCTTACCCTTCGAAGAGATTTATGACTTATTAGCCATCCGCGTAATCGTTAATAAAATTGAAGACTGCTATGCGACATTGGGGATTGTCCACCAAATCTATCACCCAATACAGGAACGGTTTAAAGACTATATCGCTACGCCCAAGATAAATGGTTATCGCTCTCTACACACAACCGTGGTCGCTGCAAATGGGAAAATGGTCGAAATACAGATCAGAACTCATAAAATGAATCAGACTGCTGAAATAGGAGTAGCGGCGCACTGGTCTTATAAACGACACGGATCCGTGAAAGTTAAAGACACTGAAATGAACCGTCAAACCAGGTGGCTGAGGGATTTGGTAGAGAACCTTCAGAGTGAAAACAAAGACCCGGGTGAATTCCTTAATCTCTTGAAAATTGATCTATTTCAGGAGGAAATATTCGTATTCACACCCAAAGGGGATGTTGTCAAGCTCAAACTTGATTCAACCCCTGTTGACTTTGCTTACGAAGTTCATTCCCAAGTTGGTTTTCATTGTACCGGGGCCAAGGTCAATGGAAAAATTGTGCCCCTCAATACAATATTGAAAAATGGGGATACGATTGAGATTATCACATCCAACTCACATACCCCCAGTCACACGTGGTTAAAATTTATTCAAACCGCCAAAGCAAAAACACATATCAAGAAATGGATTAAAAAAGAACAATTTGAGAAAAGTGTTAAGCTGGGCACTGAAATACTTGAGAAGACCTTGCGCCGGCTCAAAAAAATCTCTCTATTGAAAGAGATCAAAGCCTCTCCACAAATAATGGGCTACAGTAACATCGAACAAATGTACTCGGCCATTGGCAGCGGGCAGATTACCGTTCGTGATATTGTTCAAAAATACCTGCCACCCAGCGATGATGGTAAACAAAACCTGGATGAGGATATATTAAATAAACAATTCCTTAACCGTGCCCGCAGCACGGCCAAAGGAGTAAATGTAGATGGAGTTAGCGGAACCCTGCTGAACTTTGGTAAATGCTGCAATCCGATACCAGGTGATGAAATCGTCGGTTATGTTACCAGGGGTCGGGGAGTCACTATCCACCGCAGCACCTGTAGTAACCTGCCCACAGCAGATAATGAAGATCGTTTTATTGACGTTAATTGGAATACCTCAAAGAACCAATCCTTTATTTCCAGAATAAAGGTAGTCGCTGAAGATAGAAAGCTTTTTTTAAGGGATGTATCAGAATCTATTTCTAGTTTGAACATCAATATCGTAAGTGTCGACATCCGTACTGATGAAGAGGTCGCCACTGGACTTTTTATCATGCAGGTACGCGACAAACGCCAATTACAAAGACTAATTAGAAAAATAAGATTGATCCCTGGATTAATTTACTTAGAAAGGATATGAAAATGACTAAAACATATACTAAAATGGATATCGTGCGGAACGTATCCGAGAAACTGGACTTGTCTGAAGTCCGGGCAAAAGCCATGGTTGAAACCGTGATCGATACCATGACCAAAATGCTCACGGAAGAACGCAGTCGTACGCGCATAGAATTGCGGAATTTTGGGGTTTTCGAGATTAAACCCACGAAGGCCAAACCACGCGCCAGAAACCCCAGAGCGAATGTAGAAGTCTATGTACCGCCACGGAGAAAAGTCCACTTTAAAGCCGGCAAGATCCTGCGTGACGTGTTGAAGCAAGAATGGCATGAATAACGACGGGGCGCATATTAGGGATTGACTTTGGCAACAGGCGGATCGGGTTAGCGGTTTCCGATCCGCTGGGAATTATTGCAACACCGTACTCTGTTATAGATCAGAAAAAGACACCAGCTTATTTCAAAGAACTTTTGAAGGTGGTGGAAAATCTTGATATCCAACATATTGTTGTTGGGATGCCCCTATCCATGAAAGGGACGGATTCTCAACAGACGCAAATTGTCAGAGAATTTATCGCGAAACTCGCAACCAAGGTCGAAATTCCAATAACTGAAGTTGATGAGCGCCTCAGCTCGAGCACAGCTAAATCGCGTTTGGTCAGCAAAGGTGTGAATACGGGTAAAAATAAGGGGGAGATTGACAAAGCTGCTGCCTGTGTTATACTCCAGGAATTTCTGGATACACATTGAGTTAACCGTTTGAATTCGATTCGGAAACATCTGCCAGAACTCGTCTCCGGAGTGTTCATGGGTCTGGCACAGCAACCCTTACATCTTGGCTTTTTGGCCTGGTTTGCGCTGATTCCTTTTCTTATCAGGATAACTGCTGTAAAATCATTCCGAGGTTTAATGAGCAGCGCATTTATTTGGGGCTGTGCTTATAATCTCACTACCCTCTATTGGCTTGCCTTGAACATCGGCACCTCCAGACCCATTGCGATCCTGTCAATGCTGGGATCCGTTGCCTTCCTCGCCCTGAATACGATCTTCGTCCTTCTACTCTGGCATTGGAGCGGACGCAGGCTTTGGTTTTTTCCTCTGGCCTGGGTCACCGTTGAATATTTGAGAACTTTCGGAGCCATGGGTTTCCCCTGGATAAACTTTGCTAATACACAAATCCAATATTCGACCCTGATCCAGAATGCCGAGATCACCGGAATCTACGGTATCAGCTTCTGGCTCGTACTCCTCAATATCACTGGATTTCTCGTTTTCACCGAACGTCGGAAAAAGTACCTGATCTTTTACATTGCAATATTTCTGATTCCCTGGTTGAGTGGTTGGTGCTTGAAACCGGCTGTCAGAACGGATGGCACCAGCTTAAATATCGCTGTGATTCAGCCAAACATTAAATTGTCGGATAAATGGGAAAAGGGAGCGACACAAAAAATCGTTGACGGACTTCTCGAGCAATCAGAGCCCGCCATCGCAAGCAATACGGACCTCATCATCTGGCCCGAAACAGCAGTTCCCTCTTATCTTCTTAAAACAGATAGACATTCTTTAAGAAAAATCCGTGACTCACTGTCTCAAAGTAATTCTGAACTTCTCACGGGGATTTCCCATTACGAAAGAGACAATAATCAGATCAAAAGCTACAATGCTGTGGCACTCCTGTCCAAAGATGGTACTGAAGGACTTTATAAAAAAATATCGCTGGTTCCCATGGCCGAATATATTCCATTGTCCGGCCTCTTCCCTGCTCTGAAAAAATTAAACCTGGGGCAGGCGAATTTCACCAGCGGTGATGAATACACTACCTTTTCGATCAGTTCCTTCAAATTCAGTTCTGTGGTCTGTTTTGAAACCACTTTCCCCTCTTTGATCAGAAATTTTGTAAAAGCCGGGGCACAATTCATCGTAGCGGTGGTCAATGACGGTTGGTATGAACATCCTCCGGAACCTCAGCAGCATGCAGCCCAATTTGTTTACAGAGCTATCGAAACCCGCAGACCCCTGATCCGCTGTGCCAACACGGGCATTTCCATGGTCATCGACGAGGCCGGGAACATCACCGACCAATTAAAGTTGAATCGCAAAGCTTTGATTCAGACGAAGATCTATCCCGCAAATGGCACTACATTCTACACAAAATTCGGCGATATCTTCGCACAATTCATATCAGGACTTACACTGTTGTCCATCATAATACATCAGATGAGGAAAAAATGAAATACATCTTACCGATACTCCTAATTATTGGACTGTCAGCAGCCCAGGGCATCCAATCACCTGCCAAACACGCTTTCATGAAATCGGCTATTTTACCGGGTTGGGGAGAACTTTCCCTACAGCAGGGACACCGTGCAAAAGGCTTCTTCATTCGTGAGGGAATCCTCTGGCTGACATTCTACGGTGCGAACAAGCGGCATGATTGGTATCGCACTGATTACCAGGCATACGGCGCGGAACATGCCGGTGCTGAGGTATCGGATAAAACCTATCAATATGCAGTGGATATGGGTAACTACGACAGCTATACTGAATACAATGCTGCCAAGGACCGACTGAGACAGGTCGATCTTAAATATCCTGAAGACCAGGGTTATGAATGGAATTGGGATTCATCGGATCACCGGATTCAATTTGACGATATGAGAATTAAAAGTGCCCGCGCAAATAAATTCGCTTCTTTTGCTATTGCAGGAATTGTGCTACACCGAGTCATCTCCCTCGTGGATGTTTTGTACCTCCAGCGCAAAACAGAATACCTATCCCTCGACTCCAATATTATTCCCGAAGGAAACGATAACTACACGCTGCGGGTAAGCCTGAATTTTTAATTCCGGTCGATTGGCCTGCGCCGCTTGTCCATCTGACGAATAATCTTCCGGCGGATTGACACTGCTTTATCTGACCACCATTCGTCATAAAACTGCCGCATTAACTTCTCGGAATATTCTTTTACATCGCTTTGGATTGCCCTTTGACGGTTTTCTTTCTCCATTCGCAACAGGTCAATGTCAGATATTTGCTTAAGTTCTTTCTGTATTTTCTTCAGATCAATTCCAGGACATCTTGTAATATTGGTGATCGATGCCAGTTGCTCCGGTGAGTAAAACTTGCTTCTTCCAATGATGTGGTGGAATTTATCAGTGTAAGTATTTTTCAAGATGGCCCAAGGTACGACAGGCAGCTGAAAGCCTAATTTTTCCTCATTCATTCCAACATGGTATTTCCCCTGTTGAAAATAGGTTTTGTCTGCACAACTTGCCAGGATAAAACCGCCCGCCACACAATGGCCATTCACGTAAGCGGCTGTTATTCCCTCCCATTGGATAATCGACAGCAGCAGTCTTTGAAATTCTTCAATGAATTTTTGAAACGCTGATCTTGTCAGAGAATCACAAAAACGCAGATCGAGGCCGGCAGAAAAATAATCACCACTTCCGGTTATCAATAGTGATTCATCAGAGTTAATCTTCGCAAGTTGATCCGATAACATTTCCAGGAATTCAGCATTGATGGCATTCGCCCTGCCTTGATTGAGAATGAGGATAGTTAGTCTCTCCTCTTTGCATATTGTGACTGTAGATTTCATGTCTGAATTTACAGTGTGCAGGGTTGTTTACGAAAGCGAGGAAGCAGTAATTTTGAGCCGCTAATTTCAGACAAATTGCCCCGGTAGCTCAGCTGGATAGAGCAACGGACTTCTAATCCGTAGGTCACAGGTTCGAATCCTGTCCGGGGTACAAAGAAGCCCTTGATGTTGCAACAAAAAAGTGGACACCCCTGATTGTTTTCCTCTTGTTTGAATGATATTAAATATGAGTATATTTACTCAGTCTATTGAGTAATAATGAAAGTGTTTATTATGTATCAAAGAGAGAAACATGATCTCGTCGTTTCCAGATTAACTGAACCAAGGAAATTTATTCAGGTTCTAACTGGACCAAGACAGACCGGTAAAACCACCCTCGCACATCAGGCCACCAATGAATTGAAATGTCCCAGCCACTATGCCAGTGCCGACGACACAGCTGTCGGAGACCGGATATGGATCGAACAGCAATGGGATATCGCCAGATTACTGATTGATGAAAACGATAGTGGATCTTCAGCCATCCTGATCCTGGATGAAATTCAAAAGATACCGGGTTGGTCCGAAGTGATCAAACGACTGTGGGATGAAGATAGTTATAATCAAATCCTAATAAAGGTACTGCTACTAGGTTCTTCCCCACTCTTAATCCAAAAAGGACTGACTGAAAGTCTGGCAGGCCGTTTTGAAACCATACCGATTACTCACTGGTCATTTCAAGAGATGAAAGCTGCGTTTAATTTCTCACTTGATGAATATATGTATTTCGGTGGATATCCCGGGGCAGCTGGATTAATCAAGGATGAAGAAAGGTGGAAACGCTATCTACTGGATTCGTTAATCGATACGACTCTCTCAAAAGATATTCTACTCATGAACCGAATAGACAAACCAATTCTGCTTCGAAGACTGTTTCAACTTGGATGTGAATACTCAGGACAAATTCTTTCCTATACAAAAATGCTTGGCCAATTACAGGGTGTCGGCAACACAACTACCCTGGCACATTACCTTGAACTATTGTCCGGAGCTGGTATGCTTACTGGATTGCAGAAGTACGCAGGAGAGGGTTTTAGACGAAGAGGCTCCAGCCCAAAACTTCAAATTCTGAATACCGGATTGATGAGTGCCGTTTTATCACACGATTTCAATTCCGCAAGAAATGAAAGAAATTACTGGGGCAGATTAGTTGAATCTGCAGTAGGTGCACACATCCACAATACTGCTGTTGGCAACAATATCCAGGTTTACTACTGGAGAGACCGGAACATGGAGATTGACTTCGTTGTCAAGTCAGGGAGTGACGTGATTGCAATTGAAGTTAAGAGTGGAGCGCGGGCAGTCAGTCTACCTGGAATGGAAGCATTCGCTAATGCTTTTAATCCAAAAAGGAAACTCTTGGTAGGAAAACAAGGAATCCAATTAGAAGATTTTCTATCCAAATCGATATCGGAATGGATCTGAAAAAGTGACCATTTTTCTATCAGATTCCATAAATTCAGGCCAGCTGGTTTTATGAAAGAATCAAAGTACATTTCTGACTCCTCCATTTGTCCCCAACCCAAAGATCGGCCCTCACAAACCACTGGTAATAATACCTTCCCTTTGGGTCACTCCCTACGAAGGGACCTATCCGCTTGCTCTAAGTGGTTTATGTCATCATCGGATACTGAAGTAAGTTAGGAGAATCAGTTTAACCCAAAAGCATTATGCTTACAAAAATTTTATATCCATTAAAACCAAATGGTTCAATTAGGGTCCTCATAACCCAACGATATCATATT
>CAZIYQ010000072.1:0-12724 GCA_964543505.1 uncultured bacterium
GATAAATGAATTTTTCAAACCAGTAGGAAAATTTGATGAGCGTCCGGTTGGTGAGAATTCCCGTCTCAATGGCGGATTCGGGCCAGAGATCCCGCACTTCAAAAATATAGGGGACTCTTTTCAGGAGGGACAGGAGATAACCCGATACGCCGATGGTGAGGGGAGGGCTGGTCATCAGTATGATGTCATATTTCTCCCGGGCAAAGAAAATACCGGCAATCGTGGAGGACAGCATGAATGAGAAATAAGCCCAGAACCGCCCGAGATAGCTTTTGTTATAAGACTCTGAAACATAACTGCGAATTACTGTCACCGGTTGACCGGAATTTTCTCTGAAAATATACTTCCCTTTATATTTTTTATTTTTCTCCCCCGTGGCATAATGGACCATTCCCGCCAATACGGTGATGTGATGACCCTGCCCGGCCCACAGGTTTGCCATCTCATTAAAACGCGACCCGCCGCCGTCCGTTTTTTCGAGATAATATTGATGCAAAAGTAAAATATTCATTGAAATAAAATGTCCAGCTTTACTGTTCACTCCCGTTTTGGCTTGAAAATACACTGTCAATATCGGCCGCCAATTTCAGTGAAAATAATTCGGCACCCCGTTTGTTTAAATGCGTGGAATTATAGAAGTATTGTTTCTCATAAGATATGCGGTCCTGCGAATAATCCAGAAACGGAAACCCGTATTTATCGGCAAGTACATCATAAATTGACAATATCTCTCCCCGGTTATTTTCGAGTCTTTGACCCTGAATATACTCGGGAGAATACGCAAGAATTATAAAAATATTATTATCCCGGCATTCCTTCAAAAATGATTCCAGCAGGTTAATTGATGCTTCTTCAGCTTCGTATCTGACGCCGTTCGGGTTAGCTTCTTCAAATTTATCAAACCGCC
Organism: uncultured bacterium; assembly: GCA_964543505.1. Taxonomy (GTDB): domain Bacteria; phylum Fidelibacterota; class Marinisomatia; order SCGC-AAA003-L08; family JACNLC01; genus JAADGM01. The sequence continues at coordinate 908 of CAZIYQ010000072.1, forward strand.
CATCCCAGGGGACGTCATTATAATGGAATCCCTTATAGCTGTTGTTAATATAATGTTTCAGGTGAAAATACTCCAGAATGCCAATCAGAATCGGTTTTTTTTTCCTCATTGTCAGATAGCGATACGCAGGGACCCAGTAATCCGCAAATGAAAACCCCTCATAATTACGGGTTAATTTTTTTATATCATCATCCCATAAATACGGCAGGAATTGGTTGATCAAATGTAAATTCCTGCGCTGTGTAAGCGAACGAATATCCAGAGAAATAATAATTGTCCCGGGAGTCTTATTATATTTTTCATAAAGTCTGAACCTGCCAATCTGCATATTTAGACGGTAGCCATTCATACCAAAATTATAACTGTTTACGGATAATACCGAATCTAGTATTTCCGGCGAAAAGTGGTACTTTGCCCTGGAACTTCCCAAAATTAATAAATCCGCATTAATTTTACCATCAAATAATTCATTCCATCCCCGGTAATAGCCATAGGCAGTTTTTCTAAGTCCAGCCGTAACAAAGTAATCCAGTAAAATCATTGCAAGCATGACCGGCAGGATAAAGAGCGCAGAACGCTTAATGAATTTTGTCATTACGAAACTCAAAACTGAAAATATATAAATTCACTCTGGCCGCCGCCGAACCAGAAGATGATCATCAAAACAGTATAATAAATCCCCCACCTGTATTTGGTGCTTATCCCCAGATCATTGATCTCCAGAGCATGGGCCTTCTCCCGCTGGATCCATTCAGCAGCTACGAAAAAGATGATTATTATCAGGAGCCGACCGGGAAAAATTTCAGGGAGGGTCATTAACGATGTACTTATCATCAAATGAAGGTAGTGAAACCCGCTCATGATGTTTTCAGAGCGAAAGAAGATCCAGGCTATTAAAGTAATCGAAAAAGTGTACAGGATCTGACGCAGTTCCCGGAAATTAGGGAATAATCTTCCCTGGGCAACCGTATCGACATTGTATCTGTTCCGGTGACGCAGTAACAGCGGTAAGAAGTATAAGGCATTCAGAAAACCCCAGAATAAGAAGGTCCAATTCGCCCCGTGCCAGAAACCGCTGACGACAAAAATAATAAACACATTCCTGACTTTTTTGAAGTTCGTCCCCCGGCTGCCCCCCAGAGGGATATAAAGATAGTCCCTGAACCAGGTGGACAGGGAAATATGCCAGCGTCTCCAGAATTCTGCAATATCCCTGGAAAAATAAGGAAAAGCAAAATTTCGCATGAGATCAAATCCAAACAACCTGGCGGTACCGATGGCGATATCGGAATACCCGGAAAAATCACAGTAGATCTGAAAGGCAAATAAAACAGCCCCCAGCAGCAGCGTACTTCCTGAATGCTGTGTATAATTCGAGAAGATGTCGTTCACATACACGGCACAGTTATCGGCAATGACAATTTTCTTAAAAAATCCCCAGAGGATCTGCCGCATGCCATCTGTGGCCTGACTGTAGTTAAAATGACGACGTTTGTAAAATTGAGGCAATAAATTCGTCGCTCGTTCGATGGGACCCGCCACTAGCTGGGGAAAAAAACTGACAAAGGCAAAAAAAGCGATTATATCCCGTGTCGGTTTCAGCTTCTTCCGGTAAACATCAATCGAATAACTCATGGTCTGGAAGGTATAAAAACTGATGCCCACCGGCAGTATGACTTTCATGGTGTTGAGATCCAATTGATAATTGAGTGCGGCAAAAGCAGTGATCAGACCGTCAACAAAAAAATTATAATATTTGAAGACACCGAGGAACCCGATATTCACACAAATACTGACCCATAATAACAGTTTTCGTTTGCCCGGTTTATCCGTTTCGGAAAGGCCGATTCCAACCAGATAATCCACAATCGAACTGAAAAATATCAGGGATAGAAATCTCCAGTCCCACCAGCCATAGAAAAAATAGCTGACAACAATCAGGAAAAAATTCTGCCCTTTCAGATTTTTATCAAAAATAAACCAGTAGGATAGAAATACTACCGGTAAAAAAATTAAAAATTCAAATGAGTTAAACAGCATTGCAATTAATTATTGATCGTCGATAACTAAATTGCCATGCAAATCAAATATTATATCACACCATCGTTTTGATAAATTACTCCAGTCATACATTTGCGATTTTTTTCTTGCATTTCTTGATAATTTCTCGGATAAGTCCGGATTCATCAATATCCTCTCACAGGCAAGTGACATACCTACATAATCATTCGCTTCTACTAACAGCCCGTCTTCTTCATTATTGATTAGAAACGGGATACCTCCTACATTCGTTGAGATCACACATAAACCCATTGCCATAGCTTCCACTACGCTGACAGGCGTATTATCGACATTGGTTGTGTTAATGAAAATATCACAATCTGAACCGATTTCCTTTATTTGTTTCTTAGTCACTAATCCGGTGAATTTGATTCTATCTGAGACCCCCAACTCTTTAGCTAGTTGTCGTGTTTTCTGAAGGCTCCCATCACCATTATCGGGTCCGGCCATAATTAATTCAGTATTCGCGTATTTTTTCTGCAATTGGTGAACAACTCTAACCGCCATGACAGGATTATATCCTGCATTAAAAGCCCTTAACCAAAATAATCTGGGAGCTGTATTTCGTCTAACTTTAACCGGATAGCTATTTATCGGCAGTTCATAGGGCAATATTTCGACATCAAATTTATCCTCGAAAGCTTGGGCAAGATATTTTGAGGGGGCAAATATTTTATCGGTCTTTGCAAAAGTTCTGTCAACCAGCATTGGATGCACCTTGTAATAATTTGGTAAATTCCCGCCGTGCAGCCATAATATAATTTTTTTTCTCAATATTTTTGCGAGATAAACGGAGGAGAGTGTCCATAAAAATGCCCTGCCACTATACACATGGATCAACACGACACGGAATTCCCGATGTTTCCTTATCATAATCAGGAGCATATCTAATACGCGCATCACAGGGGTAGTATATCTGGAGGCCCAAACAGATCTTATCCCTACACTTAGCAGGCTTTCTTTCAGTGCATCAGAATTAGAGGGCGTTTTCCCGGCTGCTTTATGGAAAGCCCCAATTTGACAGATTGTAATTATTTTATCACTCCAATTAGTTTCTTTATTGCTTTAATTTTGAGATTACAAATTTATATTTCCCAGAGCTGGTTTTTTCAATCTTTTTGACGATTTTGAAATTAACTTCGGCTTCTGCACCGACCATGGTTTTCAAATCATGACGTAATGTATTTAGTTTCTTTTCACTTAAATTGTATCTGGGAACTATTTTGACGGTAAAGTTGTCGACCCCTTCCTGAATTATTTGAGCTGTCTCAACTCCTAGTACAGTTGCTTTATCAAACAATAAGGTTAGAGCCGTTGGCGGTACAATATTGCCATCGGCAAGATGGATGATATCTAATATTCTGCCCTCTATCGATTTAATTGTACTAAGCCCTCGCCCACATTTGCAGGTTTCGCTTTTGCCTTGTACTGCTAAGTCTCCGGTCTGATAACGAATCAATGGCATTGCCCGGTTATAAAACCCCGTGACGATAACTTCCCCCATTTCACCCGGTGGTGCAGGTTTTCCATTTTTAATAATCTCGACGATTCCGTACTCATCATGTATATGTAAATTCCCTTCTTCACACTCACTGATGAATACCGCGCATTCGCCATGTCCGTATTGATTATACACCTTGCAATTAAAAGCTTTTTCAATCTCGCGGCGATGATGCTGTAAAAGGGTTTCTGAGGTTGTCTGAACTGCTTTCGGTCGGATTGATATAATATTCTGTTCATTTATGAATTTTGCAAGAGTATAAATTGATGATACATATCCCTCAATAACAAACGGTGAAAATAAATTTAGTTTCTCGATATAATAGGGTAAGTTCTCAAATGAAATATGAAATGATGAAAAAATGAGTTGGTTTTCGATTCTATTATACCGCCAGAAAGGGGGTTTGCTTTGTTTCCTCGGGACGATTACCCTCCCGCCAAATGTTGCTCTTGGATACCATGGTTTAAACCCAAACCATTCTCTAAACCTCATCCAATGGGCGTAATTAGCCCTGAATGTGTCTGGTGTTAAATAAAACTGTAATGGTGTGCCTGTAGTGCCGCTGGTATGATGCTTCAACAACTTTCTACGGTTATAATTCCGGGCTAACAGAATTTTTTGGCTGTTGAAAATATTAGCTCGTGTTAATATGGGTATTTTTATAAGGTCCTCTGCAGATTTTATCTCATCCGGACTTAAATTGTTTTGTTTAAATAGCAGATTGTAATAGGGTACATTATTGAAAGCATGTTGTATCAGTACGGCTAATTTTTCGTTTTGAATTCTTCTGATATGATCATTTTTTTGCCACTGGTTTTTGATTAGATATTTATAATGATGGTTATATGATCCTCCGTACCTTCTTATATGCAATGCTATACCATAAAGGGATGTTATTAAATTTTGAAAAAATACGGGCGTGCTGTTATAAATGCTACCATAATTCATAATAAAAACTACAACAGGGCTTTAGATCTCGATTTTGATAATGTGATCTGAATAAAAGATAATCCAAAAGCAAAGCTGGGGGCGATAGTACGTGTAGCAGCCTGCCCCCAATAGCCAAAAGTAAAAATGATAAATGCTAAAACCCAGACTTTTGTCCGCCAGTCTTCTACCCTTATATAGTTTAGATAAGCCCAAGAAAATACAATAATCAAAGCAATCAAACCGAACATGCCATGTTCAGCAAGATAACGCGTGAATTCCACATGTGCCTGGAGCTGGACGTCAATATATTCATAGACCTCAAAGCGGGCAAAACCGGGACCGGTTCCAAAAAGGGGGTGATCCTGCCAGACTTCAAACTCCGCCATGGCGAGTTTCCAACGGGGGGAATCAATGTCTTCATATCTGGCATTAACTGAACCCGTCGTGAAGGCCGTCAACTTCGGCCAGATGACCTGCACGATGATCAGAGTAATGAAAAAGGTAATCAGGAGACCACGCAGTCGGTTCGTACTTGTCTTGAGGATCAGCGGAAGCGTGAATAACACCACTAATGTGAAGGTGAAGACGCCTCCTCTGGATAGAGAGACCAGCATCTGCCAGGAAATCGCCAGAAAAGTCAGTATAATTAAAATTGTATAAATCATCTTCAGCCGTACTGTTGTCAGCAGCAGCCAGCAGGCCACAGCCCCCAGGGCCAGGGCATTGGCCATTTGATTGACACCGCCATACATGGCCGTAAACTGGGCAGACGTCCAGCCGAATCTTACAAGGTTACCCAGTCTTGCGACATGATAGGCCGAAATGACCATGGTTGCAAGGATAGGAGCGATCAACACTAACATTAGTTTAACAAATTCAGTTGGTTTAAAATTACTGTTTCTGAAAAATACAATAAAGGCCGTAAAAGCAATTTGTGTTGCAATAAAATCTCTAAGTCTTCGCTCAATGAAGACCAAATCAGGTCTGAATAGGATCAGTATAGTAGAAGGAAGTAATAGCAGAAGATAAAACTTAACAGAGAAAGGTATTTTAACATCAGCACGGTTTTTCCATAGGCTCATGATTAGCAGGAGACCGGCGCTGTATTTACCGAATTCATGTGATGTTAGAACAGATGTACCCGTCATGCGCCACAGTGTCTCCCCCCCAGCAATATAGGCAATAATTAAAATATGCAGTAATTTGTCTTTGGGACGGAAACTGACAGCCCAAATTCCAATAAGTAATACTAATAATTCATTAACTGCGCCAACATATGGGTTTGTATAGAGTGCAAAGGCCAGGGGGACATGCAGGGCAATAAAGATGAAATAGACTTTAAAGTTTTCTTCTTCCGGTCCGTCCTGTAAACTGTTCACAGGCAAACCGGTTTTCTGATCTGATTTAGAAGACTGAATCATTATCGCTGTCCGCAAAGGTTAAATGAAGTTCTGCTGAGTCGATCCTGTCCATGAGTTCCCCATCGGCGCTGAGCCAGCAGAAACGTACACTTCTGCCGATGAAAAATCCCCGGCGAAACAGGGTTGATTGAATTGTCCGGAGTGATGAGATTACAGAAATGTAGGCGCTGCCGGCTTTAGCAGCATCGCGGAGCACCTCGCCAACGGCTCGTTTTAATAATTCAGCATTGGTGACAGCCCCGATCAGATCAACAATGCGGGTGATCGTCACGGCATCGCGGGTAAATGTACGCGTGATAAGGCCCAGTTCCAGCTCTCCGGTTTCTCCCTGCGCCAAATAGTACTTAAACTGATCGGCGTGGGGGGCAGACAGGAAACGCCACTGGAAATAAGACCGATCCCGCACGATCGTCCTGAATCTCACGGGCATTTTTGAATCCAGTGCCGCCAAGACATCAGGATCGGCTTTTTGGGTTTTTGTGATACCATGAGTTGAAGTCAGGCTCACGGTCAATTTCAGGATCTGCAGCAGGGGAGTCCCCAGTAAAGCGGCTGCTTTCAGGACGGCCCCTTTCAGGCCCCGGGCTTCTCTGACGAGGGGAATTTTCAGGGGCCGCAGGGGGAACATCTGAAGCTTCAGGTCATCCCGTACACCCCAGCCGTGTTTTTTATGGATCTTGGCAGCCAGAATATTGGGGAATCCGATGAGCAGGCCGTATTTTTCCCGCATGAAGGCGTCGGCTGCAGATTCATATCTGCGCCCCCTGTGTTCGCGAAGAACATAGATATCAATCAGCCAGGCACCGGGAAATACTTCTTCATCCACTCTTAACCTGGCGGGTATCAGGGCAAAGTAGCCCACATATTCCGAGGGTGAAGTGGCAATAACATATTGATTTTCTCTCCCATTGCAGTACCAGCTGCCATGTGATCTCAGGAAGTTACTCTTCTCTTCGGCAAAACAGCTGTCTAAGAGGGTTTTCAGCTGCTGCGGGTCAGCTTCGTCGGCGCTGTAAATTTTACAGCGGGGTTGGGGGCTTGTGTTCATTTCTGTTTTTTTCCGTTCAGATAATTTGCATAGACCGCTTCCATCTCACCCACCGAGCGGCTAACGGAATATTTTCCATGGATGGTCCTTTTCCCGGCCTCACCCAGCTTAGCGGCCAGGTTTTCATCTTCAAGCAGGGCCGTCACCTTGCGGGACAGGCCGGCCGCATCTCCCGAATCCACCAGCAGGCCGTTTTCCCCATCGGTGATGATCTCCGGGACGTCCCCCACATTCGTTGACACCACCGGCACACCTGCCGCCATGGCTTCCAGGACGACATTCGGCGTGCCTTCGGACAATGAGGTGAGACAGAAGACCGTTATCCGCCGCAGTAATTGAGGGATATCATCCCGCTGTCCGGTGAAGTGAATGCTGTCTTCGAGACCCAGCCCTGCTATCTGCTGCTGCAGGGACCTGAAAAGAGCCTCCTCCCGGGGGAGATTAGCGCCGACAATCAGACATTTTACGTCCGGAAGGTCCTGCAGAACGCGGTGCATGGCATCGATAAACAGCTTATGATTTTTCTGGGACCGGATATTCCCCACAGTGGCCACGACTTTTGTATGGGGGTCAATCCCAAAGCCTGACAGATCGGCCGGTTCCGTCTGCAGATGCGCAGTATCGTCTATTTCAAGGGCATTTCTCACATAAAATATTTTTTCCGTGGGATAGCCGCTCTCAACCAGCTGGTCCCTGGCGATCCGGCTGTTGACCACAAACCCGTTCACGGAGTGATAGGCCAGCCAGCGCAGCAGGGGATTCATGGCCCTGATCGCCACCGAAAAGGGGTTATTCCGCAGTGAACCGAGACGGACGGGAATGCCGGCCAGAAACCCGCAAACAGAGGCATAGGGATTGGCATAAAAACTCCATGAGTGGATGATATCCGGCTTTTTCGCCTTCAGGATCCGTGTGATGGTCCGTATGCGGTTTAACAGCCCACTGTCTTTGGGCGTCAGCTGCCAGATGGGAATACCCAATTCCCTCAGGCGACGGCTGTAGGTTTTTGAGGGGACATCGTTCAAACTGATGATCCCCACTGAATATCTTTCCCCGGGGAGATTGCTGCACAGGTAATAGAGCTGTTTTTCAGCGCCGCCCCTGCCCAGGGAGTCGGTGATGTAGATAACCGATGTTTTGGGTGCAGCCACTATAATCCGGACTTTTCCGCAAAACCGGTAAAGGGCTTCAGAAACAGCCCGCACAATTTCGCATCGAGATAATAAGGGTGGGGAAAACTGATATCCACACGGGTAATTTCGAACGGCTCGTCTCCCAGCCTGCGGGAGATCACCGCAAATGCTTTTTTATAGCCGGCGCTTCTGACTGCCTCCATCACTCTCCTGTTATAGACTCCATTTGGATAAGCAAACCAATCCACCCGTTTTCCGCCAAGGTCCTCCAATATCCGTTTGGATTCGTTCACTTCTACCGCTAAACTTTTATCATCACAATCGGTGAGCAGTGGATGGCTCACCGTGTGGGCTGCAATCGTGATCAGGGGATGCTCCGCGCACAGTCTTACCTGCTCAGCTGTCAGTCCCCTGTAGAGATCGGCTGCAACATCGTCCGGTATTTCTTCCAGACTGTCCCAGCCGGTCAGGGCCCTGGTTTTCACAAAATGCAGCCAGTTATCCGGTTCGAGCACAGGCTGGGTGGAAATAAAAAAAATGGCCGGCGCGTTATATTTTTCCAGAAGGGGCCGGGCATTTGTGAAATTATTCTGCTTCCCGTCATCAAAGGTTAGCAAAACACCGGATCTTTGGCCTGAAAGGGCCTCCTCAGGCGTGAGAAAAGCAAACCGTTTCTGCAGCCACGACAGGATCGCCTCAAATTCAGCCACCGTAAAACCCGTCTGTGCCAACGGCGGTAAATTAGGGTAATACTCACGGTTTACGCCATGAAAATTCAGGATGAAGCAGCCTTTCCGCACCAGCAGCTTCCGGGCCAGTGCGGCGATACCGCTGTAATGCAAACCCCTTGCCGCGTGATGATAGAGCATCAGTCGGCGTGCCCCAATTTTCCCCAGGCTCTGCCGAGGTGAAGACCGATCTCGTGCTGCCAGTTCTCCAGGGTGTACTGCTGAGCGGTCTCCCGCGCATTTTTACGCAGCCTGTTGAACCGGTTTTCGTCTTCTGCCAGGGTCAGTATGGCCCGGGCTATTGAGGCGGGTTCGATGTCCGGCAGCAGGATGCCGTTTTTATCACCGATGAGCAGGGGCAGAACCGATACGGGCGTCGTCACTACCGGCAACCCGCAGGCCAGCGCCTCCAGAACGGCCTTGGGAAAACCTTCGGAATCCGTCGGGAAGCAGAAAAGATCGGACTTCACCAGCACAGAGATCACCCCGTCGTGGTCCAGATAGCCGTGAAAAACGACGGCCTTTTCCAGGCCTGAGTCGGCAGCCAGCCGTTTCAGCCCGGGGAGCTCACTGCCGTCACCTACGATCTCAAGTTTTACACCGGGGAATTGCTCCATTATTACCGGCAGGGCGCTGATGATCCGGTCCGTGTTTTTGCCCTTTTCCTGCCGGGCCACGGTCACCAGAGTCAGGGATTTCCCCCGTCGGTAGGGCGGCCGTTCAGGCAGGTTTTCAATTTCAGCCTTTGTCAGGGAAGACGCAAAGATCCATTTTATGGCGGAATTCAGGGGCTCCGGCGGCTTTGTATCACCCCCGGTGGCGAGGACCACATTTCGTCCTCCCGCGATCCTGATCATGAATTTGAACAGCAGCTTCCGGCGAAGCTGAGGACCATGATCCCAGCGCCCGCAGTAGCGGATGAAGAGGGGTTTTTTCTGCAGCCAGGCGATGACGGCCCCGAAAGTCCCGATATCGCCGGCCAGGGGCGTATGCACGGCATCCGACCGACGGATCCTGCGCCAGATCTTCGGCAGATTCACCAGCATCCAGGGGAACAGGGAGACCTTTCTGCGCCAGCCCCTTCCCCGGGGAAGAGACAGGGGTTCTACCGTTAACTGAGGTCCTTTCAAGGGCATTACAGCGCCGGGAGGCGCCGACAGGTCAACTGGAACCAGCAGGGTTGTGGACTCAAACAGACCCGCAATGGCTTCCATCTGAAAGGGGAAACCCCCGTCCGTGACATAGCCGGTGGGCGAGCCGGGATCTCTCCAGCAGGGTTTATGTGAGACGACTATGAGATTCATTTCTTAGAGACTAGTTTACCGAGTTCCTCAGCAAGCCTGCCATAGGTGGCCTGGAAACTGTATTTTTCTTCGATCTGTTTCCGGGCGGCCCGGCTCATTGTTTGGGACCACTTTTCATCTTCGGCAAGTTTCAGGCTGATGGCGGCAAAGTCCTCCTTTTTCCGGCTGATGAAGAGCCCTTTTTCCCGTTCAAAGCCCATGCCCGAAACGGCGTCCGGTGTGGCAATTACCGGGCAGCCGAGACACATGACTTCCACCAGTCTGCTCCGGAAGCCGTAGGTCCCTTCCCAGGGGCACTGCACCGCCGTCAGTTCCGAAAGTACAGCCTGCACATCCTCCACAAAGCCGGTCACATTAATACGGTCATCCGACTGTAATGCCAGCAGGTCTTCTGTGGGGTTGGCGCCAATGATCCAGAACTCCGCCAGGGGGAGCTTCCGCCAGATCAGTGGCATGATCTCCCGTACACAATAGCGGGCCTGGCGCCGGTTCTGTTCACCGGACATGCTCCCGAAGAAACCGAATCGGGGCGGTTTCACCGGTCTCCGGTTGAAGGGCCACTTTTCCAGGTCAATCCCCATGGAGATCTGCAGGATTTTATAGTCCGGTATCCGGCCCTTAAGATATTCGGCTTCGCCCTGAGAGATGGCGATAAGACGATCATACTGCCGCCAGGCGGACTCTTCCGCCCGCTTATAAGCTGACAGATACATGGGGGCCAGGAATTTTACAAGCGGGCTTCGATGCCGGGCCAGATAGACCCGATAGGTCTGCCAAAGAATATCATGCATGTCCAGTACCGCGGGAATTCCCGTTTGGTTACAGTATTTGGCAATCCTGTGAGTATGCCAGTACTCAAACAGGACTAAATCGTACCGGCGGAGATCGCAAAATTCCCGGACCCGGTGGGGAGTTAGCTCAACTCTCCCCAGAATGAAGTTAGATCTTTTGAGTCCGGTCACAACCGAATACAGCGCGGACATCACTTTATAGAACAGACCTCTGAGACCTCCGTCGGTCGCCAGAGACGGCAGGACCAGACTTTCATCAACATAGTTCCCCAGTGCCTGTTTGATCGCCGGGATCTCGTTCTTTTTCCCGACGGTCAGGAAGGTGACGTGGAATTGTCTCCGCAGGGCCCTCAAGCTGTTCCTGACCCTCATCTGCTGCCCTGAATTCCCGGGGAAGGGCTTTACACCTGAAATGATCAATATTTTTTTTTGAGGGGTCATGGGTATCGGGTTACCAGTCCACATCTTCAATATAGGCCAGTTTCAGGAGCAGGTCATTATAGTTTGATTTAAATATTTTTTTCAGGTCCGGTGTAAAATGATTTTCCCAGTCTCCGGGCCGGCCCTTTCTGTAATGGCTGACGGTCTTGTCAGCCCCCTTTACTTCCTTTTTAAGCCTTTGAAAGCTGAATCTTTCCAGTATATTCTTCAGCTGCGGGTCCTCAATCTTAACACCCAAAAAACTAAAGATTGCTTTAAACCGTGAAAAGGGGTCGCTGATCAAATCCTCATATTTTAGTTCCAGAAAATTCTCGCGGCTGTAATCCCAGCCCGCCATCTCGGTGGTGATCCGGTTGAAGTACGCTGAATGGTCCAGCAGATATTTTAATCCCTCTTCTTCGGAAATTTCATTTAAAATCTTGCGATTGTCCAGAATTTCCTGAGCCTTCGGATCCCGGA
>CAZIYQ010000073.1:0-12710 GCA_964543505.1 uncultured bacterium
ATATATTTGATAGCAAAATTTTTTAACTAAAATCAAAGAGGAACACATGAAAAAATTATTTTTGTTGATTGTACTGGTGCTGTCCGTTTCTGTAGTAGCGGCTCAAGCCCAGAAATCCAGCTGTTGTAAAAAAGGGGCTAAAGGAAAAACTGCCGCGTGTTGTAAAAAGGGCGCGGCCGATGCTTCGATGCAAACGGGCACCACAGATATGGACAAGGCCAATACACTTTGCCCAACAGTTGCAGCAGGTGAAAAATGTGACAATCCCGATCTCTGCCCCTATTCTCATGATGCCAGTTTACTGAAGACTGACACTGCCCAAAATGATGACTCACAGAGCCGTCACTGGTGGAAATTCTGGGGAGATAAATCCGACAAAGATTGCTGTAAAAAGCCCTGACCCTCCAAAAGGCCGTAGCAACGTGAACCCGGGTTCGGCTGTTTTGCTTGCTTGAAAGGATTAAAAAAGGCGGAATTCATACCGCCTTTTTTATTTCGCTGAAATCTCAAAATACGGGTTAAATTACCTTGCTTGTTGTTTCGTAAAACAATCCAAAACAGGGAGACTTCCTATGTTTAAAAAAATATCAGTGCTGACCTTTTTCATTTTATCCTTTGCTGCACTATCTTTTGCACAACTGATCCACGGCGGCATTCCCTATAGCCGGATTTACACAATTTCCAAGGCGGCTCCAATGGTTCAGATGCCCTCGGTGGATCCCATGCAATATTCTGAAAATATGTCCTCTGAACCAGGGGCACCTTTACGTTACGGTATCGAATTTGACCTCGATATTGACCCTGCAAGCGCAGGGGAATGGAAGATGCTCCCCGATGGTGCTCAAATCTGGCGGCTGGACATTTATTCTCCCGGGGCTTTATCCCTGGGGCTGAGGTTTGATCACTTTAAGTTACCCGAAGGTGGTAAATTATATCTGTACGGAGAGAACGAACCTGTTGCCGGTGCTTTCACACCGGATAATAACAAAACTTACCAGGAATTCGCTACTGCACCTTACCCCGGCGATCGGGTCACACTGGAATTAAACTTGCCGGCCGAATCGACAACACTTGTTTTGCATCTGTCATCCGTAATACACGCTTTCAGGGATGTGTTGGGAGCCGACGACCTGCGAAGCGGCTGGTGTGAGAACAATGTATCCTGTCCCGAAGGAGAGCCCTGGGCGAATGAGATTCGCGCCGTTGCCAAACTTTTTGTTGGTCCCTACCTCTGCAGCGGAACCCTCATCAACAATACCCGCCAGGATACGACCCAATATCTGTTGACAGCATACCACTGTATCGAAGACAGCGGCTCACCGGGATCCTTCGTTTTTATGTTTAATTATCAGGCAGCCACATGTTACAGCAACTACGGTCCCACCAATCACACCGTTTCCGGCTCTGTGCTGAGAGCTTCTTCACAAGATATCTACAGCAGTCCCGATTTTGCCCTACTGGAACTTTCCGAACCCATCCCGGACAGCTTTAATGCCTTTCTAGCAGGATGGTCCCGGGAATCCACATTGCCGCCGCAGCCCGTCGGCATTCACCATCCTGACGGGGACATCAAAAAAATCTCGTTTGATTACGATGAGGCCACCCATTACAATTATTTTAAATGGAATGTCACCTGGGACGATGGTGTCACCGAACCGGGTTCATCCGGCTCTGCCCTGTTCAACGCCGATCATCGCATTGTAGGAGATCTTAGTACGGGTTCATCCTCCTGCGACAATCAAGACGGACCCGACCAGTACGGCAAGATCTATCGGGCCTGGGATTATGGGGAGACTCCCGATACACGTCTGCGGGATTGGCTCGACCCTGACAATACAGATGTGGAAGTTCTCGACGGTCTCGATCCGCTGAATGACAACAGCCCCCTCTACGGTGATCTCAACGAAGACGCCGTTATCAATGTTCAGGATGTGATCATAATCATTAACATTATCCTTGGGAATATTACTCCCACAGACTATCAGCTCGCTGCCGGGGACCTCAATGCGGATGGCATTATCGATGTGCTGGATGTGGTGTCGGTGGTTAATTTGATTTTGGGTACCGGCCGGGGGCATGTCAGAACCTCCAGATGATGCCTGTCAGCAGGGCATAACGATGGAAACGGAGAAATCCAGCAACATCATAGCACGCTGGGAATGGCGGACGTTTACCGACAATTTAGGGTCGGCTGAAACCCTCATCCGTCAACACCCCTGTACACGCCTTATAAAGAGTGACGAGATTTATCTGATCCATGACAGCAGTGGCCAAAATCTCAAAATCCGTGATGACCTGCTGAATATCAAACTCCTGCTGGAAGTCAATGCCTCCAAACTTGAGCGCTGGATCCCCAGCCTGAAAGCAGAATTCCCACTCTCCCGGGACGACCTTCAGACATTTTACAGGGCTACCGACTCACCGATTCCCCCGGACCTGAAAGACAGCTATTCAAAACAAGCTTTTATGGCGGAATTGATTGAACCTGCGCTCGATCTGCAGGCTGTGCCCGTTGCGAAAGAACGCCATGGCTTTATCATTCGTGAGGCAATGGTGGAAATTGCAAAACTCCAAATTGATGGTCAGCATTGCCTGACGGCCGCTGTCGAACATGCGGATCCGGCCCTCGTTACGGCGGTCGTACAGGAGCTCGGATTGCAGAAGTTTGAAAACATCAATTATGTCAAAGGAATCCGCAAGTGCATCAAAAATTGATCTCCCCGGTATCTCAAGAGGGACAAGATGGGTAAAGAGATAGAACGGAAATTTCTGGTCACCTCTCTCGAGGATGTTCCCCGGTCAGCGGCCATATTCTACCATCAGGGTTATCTGTCCATCCAAAAGGAAAGCGTGGTTCGCGTTCGGGCCATCGACAAAAAGGGATTTCTAACGGTGAAAGGGATCACTGTCGGCGCAACCCGATTGGAATATGAATATGAAATTCCTCTGGCGGATGCCGTCGAACTGCTGGACAATCTGTGTTTGAAACCAACTATCGAGAAACATCGCCGTAGAATATCTTTCGAAGGATTCGTCTGGGAGGTGGATGTCTTTCACGGTGAGAATGAAGGACTGGTTCTGGCTGAAATCGAGCTCCAGAAAGAGGATCAGGAATTTAGAAAGCCTCACTGGATTGCAGAAGAAGTCACCGGAGACCCCCGCTATTATAATTCCAACCTCATTAAAAATCCTTATTCGGCCTGGTAAACCTCTCATCAGGCCCCCATTCCTCATCAGGGAATTTCTGTTAAGGGATAGGGAGCAGGGTTCTTAAATTAGCACCTGCGTTTTCAGGCGCAGAAAACCATAAATCATGCAGTCCGGATTAAAAAAAATATTCACTTTCTTCCTGGTATTAATTATCCCAGCCTGTGTTGAACATACATTTTTCATTGATGTTCACCCTGCGGGGAACTTCGATATTGAATACCATGCCCGTGGAGACCGGGCTGACCTGTTGGATGCCGATTTTTGCATGCCGCATGATTCCACCTGGCATCTCGTTTCAACCCTGAACGCCGAAGACGCGGAGACTTTTGAATATTCCGCTGCAAAATGGTTCGAGGCAAATGCACAGCTGCCCGAGACTTTTTTCGAGGGGGACTCCGTCTCACGAGAGGCCCTGTTAAAAACTCCCGCCCAGATCACCCGACGGCGCTGGCTGCTCAACAACACTTATGAGTACAGAACGGTGTTCAGGGGACGCCACGTAACGGAGCGGTATCCGGCCCTGGCAAATTCGTTTGAGAGTGATGACAAAGTTGACTGGATTAATGAAGTTCTAACTTATATTTTCAGGGAAACGCTGCGACGCATCGATGTAGGCTTCAACCGCGAGCCGATCCTGAGCAAACAGCTTGAGGCCTGGCTGGATGAAAATGTTACAGGCAAGGCGGATACGCTTCTCCTGCTGCAGCTGGATGAGATCAAACAAGCCGGTCTCGAGCTCTTGAAACAAGCCTTGGAAGAACGCTATTATTCTCCAATGGATTCGATTTTCACGGAACTGAGCGATGAAGCCCGCATTACCCATGACCTGGCAGATGATGTGTTTGAGTTTCGGGTCATTTTGCCTGGAGAAGTTCTCGATACGAATGCAGACACCACCCGGGGCGACACCATGATCTGGAACGTGAACCTGCAGAATTACCTGGATGGAGACTACACCCTCGAAGCCAAAAGCCGTGTAATTTACCCTTGGCGTTACAGGATTCTCATCGCTTTAGTGGTGGTGCTGGTGTTGTTCCTGCTGGTCAAAAGCCTGAGAGCGCGGTCCGGTCAGAGTTCTCAGCACCTTAAAAAACATTCTATTTGATCAGGAGAAATTATGGAATATCTAGTTTTAGACATTGAAACAATCCCACGAAAGGACCTCCCCGAAGGGATGGAGGAAGAGGTCGGCCGCAGGGTCGCCAGAAAGCTGGAACAAGTCGAGCTCGAAGCGACGGAGGCGGATTCACTGATTCGTTCCACCTCTCCCTTCTTTGGCAGGGTCCTTTGCATCGGTCTGCGCTGGATCAGCGACGGGAGCGAGGAACAGAAAGATTTGGTTATTTCCGAACCCTCCGAAGAAGAAACACTGAACAAATTTTTCAAAATCGTGAATGACAACCGTTCCCGCAATGTAAAATTCGTACATTACAACGGCCTGGGATTTGACATTCCCTTTCTGATCATCCGGGCGGCCCACTACGGCATTGCCATCACCAACCGCCGCTTTAAAAATCTCCGCCGATATTACTATGACAGCCACATCGATCTGATGATGTTTATTTCCAATTGGAGCAGTTACAATTCCGTGAGCCTGGATGTGGTCTGTCAGTCCTTTGGTATTGCATCACCCAAACAGGGGGAGGTCAAGGGAAACAGCGTAGCCAAAGCTTTTGAGGCGGGCAATCTGCAGGCGGTCAACGACTATGTCATGCGGGATGTTGTCGCTACTCACGAACTCTTTAAAAAAATAATCCCCTATATCGGCTGATGCGCATCGGGCTGCAACTTACCGGCAATCCGGAAAAATATAACCAGCTGCTGGCCGTTATCCGAGAAAAATTCCCTGCTTCGGAGGGTATCCAATTCATCCGCCTAGCTGATGAATCTGCTTTGCAGGAAGAGCTGCCCGCTTTGGATATCCTGGTGTGTTATCGAATCTCGCAGAGGAAATTTGCGCTGGCGACTGAACGGTTAAAGTGGATTCATTTTGGCGCAGCGGGGATTGAACACAGCTTGTTTCCGGAATTACTGAAAAGCAAAGTGCTCATCACAAATTCAAAAGGCATCCACAAAGGACCGGTTTCTGAATTCATCTTTGGGGCTATGCTTTATTTTGCAAAGAAATTTGCTGATTGCCGGCAATTTAAAGATTTGAGGGAGTGGAACCAATGGAAAATTGCCCGGGAAATGGTTCAACTGACCGGCAAGACTCTGGGAATTATCGGCTATGGTTCAATCGGGAAGGAGCTGGCCAGAAAAGCCCGTAGTTTCGATATGAAAATCGTGGCGCTCCGTCGCAGAAGCGTTAAGCTAAGGACCGTGCGGAGTGATTTTGTTTTGCTGGGTCCTGATGGACTTTCAGAATTACTTGGGGTGTCTGACTTCATCGCTGTCACCTGTCCCCTTACGACCTCGACCCTGGGATTGATTGGTCATGATGAACTCACACTGATCAAGCCCTCCTCTGTGATCATCAACGTCTCCCGGGGGGCAGTTATCGATGAGGCTGCCCTGATAACTGCATTGGCAGAAAGAAAAATCGCCGGGGCTGCCCTGGATGTTTTTACTGAGGAGCCACTCCCTGCAGAAAGTCGCTTATTCGATTTGCCCAATGTGCTGCTGTCTCCGCATATTTCAGGGAATTTCCCCGAATACCAGGCAGCAGTTGCCCGACAATTTGCTCACAATCTTAGCCGTTACCTCTGCGGCAAAAAGCTGCAGAATATCGTTGGCAAGAAAAGACAATACTGATGAAGAATTCAAATTGTAAAGGCCAAACATGAAAGAATTATATCCATCCCTTGAACCCTATAATGAGGGCTATCTCAAAGTTTCCGATTTACACACCGTCCATTTCGAAGAGTCCGGAAATGCGGAAGGGAAACCTGTTATCTTCCTGCATGGCGGTCCGGGCGGCGGCATCGAGCCGGTCTATCGCCAATATTTTGATCCTGCCCGCTGGAGGATTATCATATTCGATCAGCGGGGCTGCGGTAAAAGTACCCCTTTTGCGGAATTGCGACAGAATACGACCTGGGATCTTGTCAGTGATATTGAGGTCATCAGAGAGCATCTGAAAATTGAGAAGTGGACCGTTTTCGGCGGCAGTTGGGGCTCCACGCTGACGCTTGCTTACAGCGAGACCCATCCGGACAGAGTCAGTGAGATCATTCTCAGAGGTATTTTCCTGTTGAGAAAATCAGAACTCGTTTGGTTCTATCAGGAGGGTGCCCATAATATCTACCCCGACGCCTGGGAGTTCTATTTGGAACCCATTCCTGTAGCTGAACGGGGTGACATGATCGCAGCCTACTACAAGCGCCTGACAAGTCCGGATGCCGAAACGAGAATCAAGGCCGCAAAAGCCTGGTCCATTTGGGAGGGCAGCACCAGCAAACTCTATCAGAATCAGGACCTCATGCATCACTTCGAGGAGAATGCCTTCGCAGAGGCCTTTGCCCGTATCGAATGTCACTATTTCATCAATAACGGTTTTTTTAAAACTGAAAACTGGCTGCTGGACAATATTTCCCGCATCCGGAAAATACAGGGAGCCATTGTACAGGGTCGCTATGACGTGGTTTGCCCCATGCGCTCTGCCTGGGATTTACACAAGGTCTGGCCCGAGGCAGAATTTCATGTGATTCCCGATTCGGGACATTCCATGACCGAACCCGGAATTCGCAGTCAGCTGATTGAATTGACGGATGCCTATGCAAATTTATGATGTATCTGCCGGAGATGCCGCTTTTCAATCGCAATACGGGTTCATTTTTTTAATTGCTCAGCGCTCTGATTAAAAATTAACTTTGCCCCTCTGATGAAACTGCTAGACACATTAAACCAGAACAATATTGTCCATATCACTGCCAACAATTGGGAAGATGCCATCCAAGAATTGACTCAGGTCCTGGCTGGGCAGCATAAAATCCCGGAGATTGAACCTGACATATTAAAAAACGTTATCGATCAGAATGGATATCACTGTTCCTTTGCGAATAGAGGACTGGCCTACCCACAGGTATATTCCGACGATTTTGAGACACCTGCAGTAATCCTTGGAATTTCGAAAAAGGGAATCAATTATGACTCTCCGGATGGCCTGCCCTGTAACATCATATTGTTCATATTTGGACCTACAAAAGAGACTACGGGAATCACCCGGTTTTTGAGTCTGTTCAGGACGATGATTAAGAATTCGGATCTACGGCTTAAGATGATCGAATCAAACAATTCGCGAGAAGCCGTCAGTATAATTCGTGAATGGGAAAACGAACAACAGGAGATTGAGGAGTAGATGGAAAACATCCGCAGTATTAAGGGCACGAGAGATATCTTACCGGAAGAAACCCTGCAGTGGCAGGAGATTGAAGAGATCATCCATGATTTTATGGAACTCCACGGCTATGGTGAGATCAGGACTCCCGCTTTTGAACAGACCAATCTCTTTACCAGGGGGGTTGGAGCCGAAACCGACATCGTTTCCAAAGAGATGTATTCCTGGGTAGATCAGGGCGGCGAATCCCTCACACTGAAACCCGAACTGACAGCACCGGTGGTCAGGTCTTTTATCCAGCACAATCTCGCCGGCAAATCCCCGATTAGCCGTCTGTATTACATCGACAGTTTATTTCGGAGGGAAAGACCGCAAAAAGGACGGCAGCGCCAATTTCATCAATTTGGGGTTGAAGCATTTGGATCGTCTTATCCGGAACAGGATGCTGAAGTCATTGCCATTGCTTATAAAATCTGGAGTGTCTTCGGTATTGAAGAGATCACATTGCACTTGAACTCAATCGGCAGTGCCGAAATCAGGATAGAATATCTTGAAATTCTTCGCAAAGCCTTAAAGCCGCATGCTGATAAATTCTGCCATACTTGTAACAGCCGCCTCAGT
Source organism: uncultured bacterium (assembly GCA_964543505.1). Classification (GTDB taxonomy): domain Bacteria; phylum Fidelibacterota; class Marinisomatia; order SCGC-AAA003-L08; family JACNLC01; genus JAADGM01. The sequence goes on from CAZIYQ010000073.1 coordinate 8,111, forward strand.
ACCAATGCGCTACGGATTTTTGACTGCAAAAACGAATCCTGCCAGAACCTGCTCGACGAGCATGCTCCTATGATCATCGATCACATAACACCGGAAGACCGGGCACATTTTGATCAGGTTTGCGGACTGCTGAAAGGCATGGGCATACCATATCGATTGAATAAAAAGATGGTCCGTGGACTTGATTACTACACGCGCACGACTTTTGAGATAACCTCTCCTGTGCTTGGTGCTCAGAATTCACTCTGCGGAGGAGGACGCTATGATCGGCTGGTAGAACAGCTCGGTGGCAAACCTACCCCCGCCATAGGTTTTGCGGCGGGCATCGAACGTCTGCTACTGGCACTGGCCAAAAGAGAGCAGCTAAAGGACAATCCTGTTGCTGATATTTACATGATCACTATAGGAGCATCTGCGTCAATGAAATCCCTGGCAATCGCCGATAACCTGAGGCGAGAAAAGGGATTGAGAGTCATCGTAGAAACCCTCAGGCGCAGTATGAAGGCACAGATGCGTGAAGCTAATCGTTGTGGTGCTAGTTATGCCGTAATCCTTGGAGATGACGAGCTGGCAAAAAATATTGCTCTTGTGAAAAACATGGAAGACGGCGAACAGCTTGAAATCCCTCTTGATGAACTTGAAGAAGCGTTTTCAATAGGCGAGGAGCATCATCACTCGGATGAGTCCTGATCCGCAGCCGCTGAAGAGGCGTTTCTGCCACCCGGATATCTTATTACCCTGCAACCTAACCACCCAACGGATGATGACAGATGACTGATTTGGGCAAATACTGCATCCTGATACACTACCATGAAATTGCCATCAAAGGCGGCAATCGTAAATGGTTCGAAAATATCTTCGCCAGAAATATTAAGCTGCAGCTCACGGGATTAACCCATGGTAAAATTTCTGCCAACAGTGCCAGAGTTTTTGTCTTGAATGTGAATCCCGAACAATGGCCGGAATATGCCAGCCGCTTGAAAAACGTTATGGGGTTAATGAATGCCACCCTCATGATCCAGATCGTCTCCGGACTTGATGACATCAAAGCCACCGCAGCCCAACTGATCGAGGATATAACCTTCGAAACATTCCGTGTCAGTGCCCGGCGGCAATACAAAAATTATCCTCTGTCTTCAGGAACTCTCAATCAAGAGGTGGGAGCTCATCTCCAGGAACTCTGCGGGAAGCCCGTCAAGCTGAAGGGCGCAGATCTGGATGTTAAAATCGAAATCGTCAAGGATTTTGCCTATGTTGGGGTTAAAAAAATCCGGGGCTACGGAGGACTGCCTGTCGGCGTTAGTGAAAAGGCTGTATCACTGCTTTCGTCTGGTATTGATTCACCTGTGGCATCCTTTGAGATGCTCAAACGGGGGGTAAGCCTGATCTATGTACATTTTCACAGTGCTCCGGTCACCAGCCGGCAGTCCATTAAAAATGTCCTGGAAATTCTTCAGGTATTAGCCCATAATCAGATGAAATGTGAGCTTTACAGTATCCCTCTGCTTGAGATACAGCAGAAGATCATGTCAACTGCCCCCAATAAATACTGGGTCATCCTGTTTCGTCGGGCAATGGTCAGATTGGCGGATATGCTTGCCGTAAAAAATAAGATACCTGCCTTGGTGACCGGTGAAAATGTTGGACAAGTCGCTTCTCAGACCCTTTCAAATATACGAGCCGTTGACGACGCAACGACGCTGCCGATTTTACGTCCATTAGCCGGTCATAATAAAGAGGACATCATCAATCGAGCTCGTGAGATCGGTACTTATGAGATATCCATAGAACCGTATCAGGATTGTTGTTCCTTCTTCGTTCCACCGCACCCCGACACAAAAGCCAATCTTGAAATTGTGCGTGGAGTTGAGGAGGGTCTGCACTTAACAGAACTTTATGAAAAAGCCCTGGAAGAAGCTGATGTCAAGCTAATTCGAGCACCCTATTTAGACGAAAGGCGATAAACTTGAAAATTCTCTCGTGGAATGTAAATGGCATCCGAGCTGTCCTTCAGAAAGGATTCCCGCAATTCATAAAACGATATTCTCCGGATATTATCTGTATTCAGGAAACCAAAGCACGCCCTGATCAGGTTGAATTGGCCCTGCCGGAGTACCCGCATCAGTACTGGAATTCCGCTGAAAAGAAAGGGTATTCGGGAACTGCAATGTTTTCAAAAGTAAAACCACTCTCCGTGAAAACCGGTATTGACATCCCAAAGCACGATACAGAGGGTCGGGTCATCACTGCAGAATTTGAGAACTATTACCTCGTAACTGTCTATGTGCCCAATGCAAAACGGGGCTTGTTGCGCCTGGATTACCGCCATAAGGAATGGGATGTGGACTTTTTGGGCTTTCTCAAAAATCTTGAGGCAACAAAACCGGTTATTTTCTGCGGCGATATGAATGTTGCGCATCAGGAGGATGATCTGGCGAATCCTAAATCCAACAAGACCACAAAATCCAACCCCGGCAATGCTGGCTTTACCAATGAAGAGCGAGCCGGATTTGATAACATCATTGCCTCCGGATTTATTGATACCTTCCGCGAATTTCATCAGGGGAACGGTCACTACAGCTGGTGGAGTTATATGGGCGGTGCCCGTAGCCGCAATGTGGGGTGGCGGATTGACTACTTCTGTATCTCCCCCCTGCTGCGCGATCGTTTGAAGGATGCCTACATTCTCTCAGAGGTTATGGGTTCTGACCATGCTCCCATCGCTATTGAACTGAGCTGATCTCTCGTCTCCGGTAATGCTCACACAGGCCGAAATCAAATTTCTTAAATCTCTCTCCGTAAAAAAATACCGGAAACTGCACCGGCAATATCTAATCGAGGGATATCGTCTCGTAAAGGAATGTATAACCGCAAATTCTCCAGTGGAAAAGTTGTGGTTGACGGACATATTTCTGAATTCAGATCAGGGTGTCGAACTAATTGCAGAACTCGATCAGCGCAATCTAACCTGGGAATCTATTTCTAATAGCAGCCTTGCGAAAATTACCGATACTCGCCATCCTCAGGGAATCATTGCTCTGCTGCCTCTGCAGCAGTTTACCAGTGAGCGAGTAACAGATAGGAAGTTACTCATCCTCGATAATATTTCGGATCCCGGCAATCTTGGTACGCTCCTGCGGACAGCCGAATGGTTCGGCCTTGAAACCGTGGTGCTTTCAGAAAATTCGGTGGATCCCTTTAGCCCAAAGGTTGTTCGTTCAGCGATGGGGGCTCATTTTTATTTATCACTTTATATCAAAAACCTGGTGGTATTTCTTTCCGATTTGCGGACCCGGGGCTATCAACTCATTGGCGGTGTTCTTGGGGGTGAGCCGGTGACTTCCCTTCAGCGAAGCAAGGCAGTGGATTGGGCACTGGTCCTCGGCAGCGAAGCCCACGGGTTGGATCCCACCGTTGAGGGACTGCTCTCAGAGCGGGTTACCATACCCCGCATGGGTCATGTGGAAAGTCTAAATCTTGCCGCCGCCGGAGCTATTCTGCTTAAAGAATTGACATCATCCGGTAAAACCTGAATCGCAAAGAAGACAATTCGATCGTGCGTTCATCCTTTGAAAACAGGAATTATTTGATACCCCAAAACTCCGGAATGATCAGGGTAAGGAATGTCCATATTTCCAGTCTCCCCAGCAGCATGTCGCAGGAAAGTATCCATTTTACAATGGCGGAGAGTCCCGAAAAATTATCATAGGGTCCAACGGCTCCGATCCCCGGACCAACATTGCCAAGGGTCGCAGCAACCGCGCTGAAAGAGGTTGCGGGATTGTTACCAAACGCCACCAGCAGTAATCCTGAAACCACAAAAATGAGAATATAAGTCAGCACGAACATTTGAGTCGTGAGGATAAGCTCTTCATCGATGGCGCGGCCATTTTTCCAAATTCTGGTAACCGCCGTGCGATGAAAGAATCCTTTCAGTAAACTTTTGAGGTTATAATAAATGATCTGATAACGGGTGACCTTCACCGAACCGCTTGTTGAAGCGGGCATTCCGCCAATGAACATCAAAATGATCAATACCAAAACGCTGAAGGATGGCCAGTATTTAAAGTCGGCAATGGCAAATCCTGTGGTTGTGATCAGGGATACCACATTAAAAGCCGCCAACCGGAGGTCATGCCAGATATTATGACCCGGTCCACCGGTGAGATACAGGTTTAGGGCAATGAGTAAGGTCGCCGTAACGGTAATCCACATGAACAGCCTGAAAGTTGAATTCTTGAAATAGAGGAATTTCCCCTGAAGAGCCCGGTAGTGCAGGATGAAACTGGTTGCCCCTGCAATCATGAAAACCATAACCACGACTTCCACATAGACACTATCAAAATAGGCAATGCTGGCATTATGGGTGGAGAATCCTCCCCCGGCTATCGTGGCAAAGGCGTGAGTGACTGCATCAAACCAACCCATTACCGGCAAGAGCAGCAACGCTTCAACGACGGTGAACAACAGGTACACATTCCAATATGATTTTGCAATAACCGCGATTCTCGGGAAAAGTTCTTCATCCATGAAGGAGACCGGTGCTTCAGAGCTAAACAACGTTTTATTCCCTGCCAGGGAAGGGAAAATCGCAATTCCC
>CAZIYQ010000074.1:0-12523 GCA_964543505.1 uncultured bacterium
TGGGTAATCGCACCGCATGACTGGTGGCCGGTGATCAGGGGTTCAGGAGCTGGAGCCGCTCCCCCCAGCACTGCCGCCTCAGGCGAAGATTGTTTTTTTATGGTTTTTAAATTCACTTAAACAGACTTTACAGAATTAGGTTAATTCCGGGTTCGGGTTTCGAAGTTTGGCCTGATAGGTGGTGCGGGGCTTCAGGTTCAGCTCCCCCAGCAGGGCATAATCCCGGTTTTGTTTTTTAACTTTTGACACTCGGCTGCCTGCGTCATTGATGTCCCCAAAAACGATGGCATCGGTAGGACAGGTCTGCTCACAGGCCGTGCGGATGTCTCCATCCTTCAGGGTACGGCCTGTGTTTTTGGCATCCAGCTTACTGCGCTTGATCCGCTGCACACAATAAGTACATTTTTCCATGACGCCTCTGAAACGAACGGTGACTTCCGGATTCATGGCCATCTGCACAATTTCAGGAAGTTCCTTTGTATAATTGAAGAAATTGAAACGACGAACTTTGTACGGGCAGTTGTTGGAACAATAGCGCGTTCCGATACAGCGATTGTAAACCATGGTGTTCAGGCCTTCCTTATCATGGTTTGTGGCCGCTACCGGACAGACCTGTTCGCAGGGGGCATTCTCACACTGCCCACAGGCCAGGGGCTGAAATACCATCTCGGGATTGTCCGGTTCACCGGCAAAATACCGGTCAATGCGGATCCAATGCATCTCCCGGCCATGTCCAACTTCTTTTTTGCCCACGATGGGAATATTATTTTCACTCTGGCAGGCAATGGTACAGGCATTGCAGCCGTTGCACACATTCAAATCGATGGTCATACCCCACTGATGCCCCTGATCATATTTGTGCTCTTCCCAGAGAGATTTCAGGGGCGGATGTTCCACCATTTCTTTGGCAAATTCTGGTTCCTCACGATATTCATCCAGTGTGGCTTCGCGGATGAGTACAGGCAGTCGTTTTTCGATTTCATCGGCGGCCAATTTTTCCACATCCAGTCCGTGGTGGTCCTGTGTTGAAACAAGATGATAGGTTTGCCCGGTTTTGAAGATCTTTATGCCGGAAACAAACCCCATGGCGGAAGTTGTCCGCAAGGGATAGGCATTCTGGCCAACCTTCCTGCCGATTCGTCCTGAGAACTCTCTGCCATAACCCAGATCCACCCCAATGGAATTCTCGGCATAGCCGGGGACGATCCATACCGGCAGCTGAATTGAGGCCTGGTCCGTTTCGATACGGATCACATCATGACTTTGTACCTCGAACCGCTCTGCCGTTGCGGCTCCCATTATCGCCGCATTGTCCCAGGTGAGCTTGGTCACGGGATGGGGATTTTCCTGAAGCCAGCCATTATTGGCATAGCGACCATCAAAGGTAGAGGGGGAGGGCAAAAAGACGAGTTCGGCAGTTCCCTTATCGGCCGGCACGAGAACAGACACGACCGTACTCATGGCTTTGGCGGATGCTCTCAGATTGATCTGCCGTGCGCTTGGAGCAGTCTGCAAACCATCATGCAGCACACGACGCCAGCGCTTTTCAAAATTCTTTTCCCCCAGTTTGCCGGACCAGGTTTCTCTCATGATGTCATATCCGGGACGATCTTCGCCTGTGACGAAGGCGGCCAGCACCTCCACATCGCTTTTGGCTCCGAAGAGGGGTGCGATGAGGGGCTGGATGGCGGACTCGGTGCCATCGAAGGACCGGGCATCACCCCACTGTTCCAGAAAATGTGTCATGGGGATATGCCAATTCACCACGGCGGCAGTTTCATCAACATGATTGGCAAGCTGAATACTGTTGCCAACGGCCTTCAGGGCTTTGCCAAAATTCAGATCCGCCGGAGCATCGTAAACAGGGTTACCGCCCACGATCAATAGGTCCGATACGCTACCGGCGCTCATTTGCTCTGTTAGTTTTTTCAGGGCTTCTACCGATGACAGAGAGCTCTTCTCCATTTCGATATAGTGGATGGTTTTGCCCAGATTGCCCAGAGCTTCGTTCATGGCAAAGACTAGGGCATGCAGTTCAGGCGGTTGATGCCTACCGGCGAGGATCAGTCCCTGTCCCGCATTGCGGGTCAGATCGGCAGCGAGGGCGGAGAGCCATTTTTGATCCAGGTTGGCTTTCACTTTTTCCGGAAGCGTTTTGACTCCGGGTACATTGACCCCCCGTGTCTGTAATTCGGCAGCAAGAGCCAGGGCAAAGCAACCGATACGAGCCGATTGCATGGGCAAACGGTGGTCCGCCATTGCACCGGTCAGGGTAAAACAGCTTTCAACGGCATACAGGCGGCTCATTTGATCTTCTTCAGAAGTTATACGGCGGGAGTCGGCAAATCCTCTGGCATTCACGATATCATTGCTGTCCATTTTCAGAAAATCCGCACCCAATGAGAGGATGAGCTTTGCCTTCTCAAGTACCGGAATTGGCTGGGCCGTTTTGCCTGAAGCCAGCTGAATCCCACGATAGACATTTTCATCCGAAACGGGTGCGTAATTCACCCATCGGGCCTTGGGAAAATCTGATAAAAATTTCTTTTTGAGACGGGACAGGGTGGGAGAAGAAAATTCGCCGGACAGAACCGCTAATCCTTCTCCTTTTGTTTTGAGATAATCCTCGCGCTGCTTCGACCAGTTGGCCACAAAATCGGCCCATGAGCTCTGCTCCCCGTTGTGCAAAACAAATTGTGAGCGGTCGGGATCATAGAGATTCAGTATCTCCGCCTGAATAAATGAATTGGACGCACCCAGCGAAGAGCCATGATCGGGATTACCTTCGATTTTGGTGGGTCGCCCCTCGTGACTCTCTACGATGAGTCCATAGGCGTTCAATCCAAAGGGCATGGTTGTGGCAAAATAGCGGGGGACTCCAGGGAGGATCTCTTCCGGTGCAATGGCGTAGGGGATGATCTTTTCAACGGGTCTGCGACAGCCTGTCAATCCGGCCAGTGCCAGGGAGGCCCCCATCAGGCTTAAGAATTTTTTGCGGCTAATGCTCCCTGCCAGTTCGAAAGTACCTGCGGGAAATTCAGATTCAACAAAATTTTTGAACTCCGGATCGTTTGCCTTCTGGTTCAGGCTGCGCCAGTAATCTTTCCCGCCTGTGGTTTTGAAGTTCTGTTTCATCGGTGGCATCCTGTACAGTCCGTTGGCGGGGTGATGTTGCGCTGTATCATGGCAAGTTTTCCATAGGCGATCTGGTTTTCGGCAGGTTTCCATTCCATATTGGTGACCTGATCAAGAGGCCGGATATAGGGAGCCGGATTTCGGTGGCAATTCAGGCACCAGCCCATGCTGAGGGGTTTGGCCTGGGCGACTTCCACCATCTTGTCGATCCTGCCATGGCAGGTGGAGCAGCCGATGCCCCGGTTGACATGGGCACTGTGGGTAAAAAAGGCATAGTCAGGGATCTTGTGGATACGGATCCACTCGATGGGAGTATCATTCCGGTAACTCTCCCGGATGAGTTTCAGCTTTTCACTCTCGGGCTTGATCAAGGTGTGACAATTCATGCAGGTCTGGGTGGGGGGAACGATGGCTTCAGCCGACTCCTCCACTGAGGTGTGGCAGTAGCGGCAATCCAGTCCCAATTCACCGGCGTGCAATTTATGGCTGTACGGAACCGGCTGTTCCGGCATATAGCCCACATCGGTGAACTTGGGTGAAGCATAATACCAGAAAAATCCTACCGCTCCTGCCAATAGCAATATGACCAGAACCCCTGCAATCAGCGGTAATTTATTGGTCCATTTTGGAAATATCTGTGCCGTGTTTCTATTCCTTCAGTTAATGATTAATATTGCTTCGATGATCTTGGCATCACACTTTTCACCTGTTAGCTGATGACCAAAGAGTTCTCCGAATAATAGCTGACACCGTCCATCTGCCAGTTCAACTTGATCTTCCAAAGTCCGGGCTGGAGCTCACAGGTATCGATGAGCTGAGAGCCGTCTAATCCGAGCTTAAGCAGCAACGTCTGATCCAGTTTAGAATCAGAGGGTCTGAAGAGCAGGACAGTGCCCGAAATCGTCCTGCCCAGCCACTCGTTAGGAAAATGAACCGAGATTTTACCCCCCCGCTGATAGATGATGCTGGGTTCCTGCCCAAGAGCTCTGGATCTCTGGATACGGTCAATTTGCTGCTGATAGGCGAGCTCTTCGTTGTAATAATTGTCAGTCACCAAATTCTGGGGCTGGTTCATGGCAAAAATTAAAATGCTCAGCAGGAATCCTACAAACAATACAATGGCCATCATCAGACCTGTAAAAAAACTGATGGGAGGCTTCATTTTCCCTCCGGTCCCAGGAAATTGGTTTTTATCGTTTGTATGAGTTCGCCGTCAGAAAAGACACCCAGCGTGATGCTGTTCATTGTTGAGCTAATCTTATCTTGTGGTAACTTGACAAAAAAAGCCGTTTCGCCAAAATCATCTGCAGGAATATTAAGGTCTCCCACTAACATGACAGAACCGACTTTCGGGTCAATCAGTTTAAGATCAATCTCTTTGTCTTCAAAGGTTTTGTTGACAACCTTAACGTTGTACAAATTAGAGATTTGGTGGTTGGCTTCCATTTGGTACATGACTCCGGGGGTTCGCAGAATGCTGGTTTCTACCGGCTGTCGTTTGAGTAGCAGAACGACCAGAATGATGCAGAGCAAAGCGAGTATTGCGCTGTAGCCCCACACTTTTGGCGTAATAACCTTTTTAATACCGTTCTCGATAGCATTGTAAGACGAATATTTGATCAACCCTTTTGGTTTTTTAATACGGGTCATGATATTGTCACAGGCATCGATACAGGCTGTGCAGTTTACACATTCAAGTTGGGTTCCGTTGCGAATATCAATGCCCGTGGGGCAGACCTCCACACACTGATGACAATCGATGCAATCCCCGCGATCATCCTTCTCCTGCCGTTTACCGGCCCCCCTGGGTTCACCCCGCTTAAAATCGTAGTGAACTACAATGGAGTTGGGATCCAGTAGAACGCCCTGGAGGCGGCCGTAGGGACAAACCAGCACACAGGCCTGCTCACGGAACCAGGCAAAAACGCCAAAAAAAAGTGTGCTAAAAAAGATCATTCCCAGTAGTCCCATAACATGCCGGGAGGCTGGTTCGGAGATAATCCGGAAAAGTTCATCCTTACCAATGAAATAAGCCAGGAAGGTATTGCCAATCACGAAGGATATGGCGTAGAATATCGTGTATTTCAGTACCCTTTTGAAAATTTTCGATCCCGAGAGTGGGGCCTGGTTTAACTTACGTTGCTGAGCTGCATTGCCTTCGATAAAATATTCTATTTTCCGGAAAACCATCTCCATGAAAATCGTCTGCGGGCAAACCCAGCCACAGAAGATCCTGCCGAAGACCACCGTAAACAGAATAATGAAAATAATCCCTATGATCAGTGTCAACACCAGCAGGTGGAAGTCCTGGGGCCAGAAAACGATGCCGAAAATGAAGAATTTCCGTTCCACAATATTCAGCAGCAACAGGGGCCGCCCATTGATCGTGAGAAACGGGCCCGCAAAGAGCAGAATCAGCAAAAGGTAACTTAAAAGGGTACGGTAGGTATAAAATTTTCCGCTGGGCTTTTTGGGATAGATCCACGAACGCTTGCCCTGATCATCAACGGTAGAGATCTTATCCCGATAAGCTTCGTTGTCCTTTCTTGTCGTCATCAGCGAGACTTTATCCAGTTTAGTTCGTAATTTTCTATCAAGTCTATTTTAATCAAGTGTCACTTTTTCGCCTTGGGGCGCTTTCTGATTTTCTGGATTTGTGTTGGACAGCGTTTTGACATAGCTGGCAACTTTGACGATTTGGCCCGCTGGCAATGTGGATTGCCAGGAGATCATTCCTTTCGCCGGAACACCCAGAGTGATGGTACGAACGATGTCCTCTATTTCCCCCCCGTGTATCCAATAGTCGTCACAGAAATTCGGTCCAATTTTACCTTCACCATTCGCCCCGTGGCAAACTACGCAATGCTGAATAAAAATAGCTTTGCCGACTCCCAGACTTGCATCGTCTGTGAGGACTTCAATATTTGCAAAAACAGGCTCTGCTGTGGCGGTTGGCTTGGGTGCGATGATTAAACTCGCATCGGGGAAGTCTTCATTAAGCGCTGCCAGCTGGTCCTCGTTGGCCCTGCGCTTGGCCTCCCGGATCAGGGCTTCGAAGGGCACATCCTGGCCGATGAATCCACCCATTTTTTCTAACAAGACAGGGGTAATTTCGACTCCATCACCGGCATAGGGTGACGTGTAGGAAAATGTCGTGTTAGAGCGGGAAGCCTTTGTCCAGTTGGGATCGGTAGCTTTCTGATAGCGCTCTGCCGAGGAAAGTCCAAAGCCCGTGAAATGATAATAAAACATATAAACCACGGCAATGATGATGGTTGTATAGAACAGTTTCAGCCACCAGGAAGGCAGATCATTATCCAGCTCATGAATGCCATCATAATCATGCCCGGCGATAATTTCATCTTTTATCTTTGACATAATCTCATTCCTAATCAATGATATTTTTAGTTTGTGCTGCCTCCAGGGGCAAATTCGCCATCCGGGTCATATAGCTTTTACTGCCGAAAATCGCCCACAGTGTGACCCCGAGAAATAAAAGCAAAAACAGAAAAAGACCCAATAGTGCAAATACGGTCATTCCCGGATCACCGGTAAATAAGAAACGGAACATATTGACCTCCTAATTTCCCGCTTTAATGTCAGTACCCAATCTCTGCAGGTAGGCGATAAGGGCAATGATTTTTTTGTTCCAAACAGCTTCTGGAACGCCCTGATCTTTCAGATTCGTAGCGATTTCTTCTGCCTGATTTTTCAGATCATCATTGGCTTTAGCAGCATAGCCTTCCGGATAGGGGACTCCCAGCTTTTGCATGGCCTTGATCTTGGCCTGGGTGCTGGAGATATCCAGGTCCTGCTTGATGAGCCAGGGGAAGGGCGGCATGAGTGTACCCGGAGAGATGGATGCCGGATTCAGCATGTGATTGTAGTGCCAGGCATCAGGATATTTCCCCCCGATGCGGTGCAGATCCGGTCCGGTCCGTTTTGAACCCCACTGGAAGGGATGATCATAAACGAATTCTCCTGCTTTGGAATATTCGCCATAGCGTACCGTCTCATCGCGGAAAGGTCGGATCATCTGTGAATGACAGACATAACAGCCTTCGGAGATATAAATATCCCGCCCCTGAAGCTCCAGCGGTGTATAGGGTTTGATGCTGGGGATGGTGGACACATTACTCTTGACCACATACATGGGCACGATCTCGATAAGGCCGCCAATGGCAACAATAACGGTGGCCAGCAGGGTAAAACGAATGGGCCGGATCTCAATCCAGTGATGCCAATGTTTTTTCTGCTCGGGAGGTGTCTCCGAAAGCGGCGGTGCCTGTGCCTCCTCATTGGGAATCAGTTCTCCCGACTTTATCGTGCGGAAGAGATTGTTCAGCATGAAGAATAGTCCGGAAAAATAAAGTGCTCCGCCCAAAACCCGGACCATGTACATAGGTATGATCTGAACAACAGTCTCCAGAAAAATAGGATATTGCAGAAACCCCTCAGGTGTGAACTGTTTCCACATGAGTCCCTGTGTAATTCCCGCCACATACAAAGGAATTGCGTAAAAGACTATCCCCAGGGTTCCCAGCCAGAAATGGATGTTGGCCTGCTTTACCGAATGCAGTGTTGTATTAAAAAGTCTGGGGACCAGCCAGTAGAGTATGCCGAAGGTGAGCAATCCATTCCAACCCAGCGTGCCAATATGAACATGGGCAATGGTCCAATCCGTGTAATGAGAGATGGAGTTGATACTCTTTATGGCCATCATGGGACCTTCAAAGGTGGACATTCCATAGGCGGTGACAGCAACTACCATAAATTTCAGGATGGGATCCTGTCGGACTCTGTCCCAGGCCCCCCTAAGGGTAAGCAACCCGTTGAGCATTCCGCCCCAGGAAGGACCAATGAGCATAAGGGAAAAGACCATCCCGAGAGACTGTGCCCAATCGGGCAGAGCCGTGTAAAGCAGATGATGAGGACCTGCCCAGATGTAAATGAAGATCAAAGACCAGAAATGAACGATAGACAAGCGGTATGAATAGACCGGACGGTTCGCGGCTTTGGGCAAAAAATAATACATGAGCCCCAAGTAGGGGGTGGTGAGAAAAAAGGCCACCGCATTGTGCCCGTACCACCATTGTACCAGGGCATCCTGAACACCGGCATAGACGGGATAGCTTTTGAGAAATGAGACCGGCAGTTCAATGGAGTTGCCGATGTGCAGAAGGGCAACCGCCACAAAAGAAGCAAGGTAAAACCAGATTGAGACATACATGTGCTTTTCACGCCGCCGGATCAGGGTTCCGATCATATTGATGCCAAATACGACCCAGATGACAGCAATGGCGATATCGATAGGCCACTCCAATTCTGCATATTCTTTCCCGGTAGTGAAACCCAAGGGCAGGGTGAGAACTGCTGAAACAATAATAAGCTGCCAGCCCCAAAAATGGATTTTACTGAGCAGGTCGCTGAACATGCGTGCTTTACAGAGCCTCTGCAGGGAGTAATAAGCCCCGAGGAAGAAGCCGTTGCCCACAAAGGCAAAGATGACAGCATTGGTGTGCAGGGGCCGAATACGGCTGAATGTGATATGAGCAATGCCATGATTAAGTCCCGGCCAAGCCAGTTCCATGGCAATCCACAACCCAACCAGCATACCCACAACACCCCATAAAATTGTGGCATAAGTGAATTGCTTTACAATTTTGTTATCATAATAAAAAGTTTCAACTGACATGTTTAACTTTTCTCCGATTTATTATTTTTAGCATGATGAACACTAACATCATCAAAAAGGATGCGCATAGCTGGCGTCTCATTGTCATCGTACTGCCCACTTTTAACAGCCCAGATAAATGCGATTAAGAATCCAAGGGCTATGATTAACCCGGCAATAATCAGTATGAAGATAACACTCATATTTGCATCAGGAATAATAAAAATTACGGGCTTTTAGAACTAATGAACAAATGATTGTTACAATTCTAACAAAAGAAAAATTAATTATTAATTGAGATTTAATAAAATTAAAGGGGCTCTTTATCCCGTTCATAGGTTCAACTCTCTGTGCCTGGCCGCCAAACGGGTGGTCAGTGTTGCAAAGGCCAATACCGAAACTGAACTTAGGGGCATCAGCAGCGCAGAGATCAGTGGCGACAAGTTCCCGGTTACTGCATAGCCAACCCCCAGTAAATTGTATAGGAAGGATATCCCGAAACTGGTCAGGATAATCTTTTTGGTGTCTCTTGAAAAATTCAGAAATCGGGGGAGTTTATTGAACTCTGCTGCGGCAAGTATCCCGTCGCAGGCAGGTGAAAAAGCATTTTTATCTTCAGAAATCGAGATGCCCACATTACTTTGTTCCAGAGACCCGGCATCGTTGAGACCATCTCCGAGCATGATCACGATTTCACCCGATTTTTGTCTTTCGCTGATAAATTTAATTTTGTCGAACGGACTCTGATTAAAATGCAGGTCTTCCGCTTTAAAATAATTTTCAAGAACCTCTTTTTCCTTATCGTTGTCGCCCGACAATAGGGACAGGGCATACCTCGGCGACAGTTCGTTGAGGGTTTCCTGCAAGCCCTCCCGATATTCGTTACTGAAGTGAAAATGTCCCCTAAAGTCACCCGCAACGCTTACCCAAGTTGAACTGCCTGATGAATCGAATTCATCGATGCCAATGAAAGTCGCAGATCCCACTTTAACTATTTGATCTGTAACGGTACCCTCGATGCCTTTGCCGGCGACTTCATGGTAATCCTGCAGGGGTAAAGGACCTTTTCCATCAAGCTGCCGATATAGTCTTTGACTGAGCGGATGACTGGAATGCCTTACGAGGGAACGAATGAGTTGGAGTTCTTCTGGTGTCAGATCCGGCTGTTCCGGAGCCGGAATGAATCTGATGTCGGTTTTCCCCGCATAGGTCAATGTGCCGGTTTTATCGAAAACGACAGTATTAACTTTCTCCATTGTTTCGATGACGTTTACATTTTTCAGATAAAAATGATTTTTACCCATGATTCTCATCGCTGTACCATGTGTAAATGGAGATGACAGAGCCAGAGCACAGGGGCAAGCGACAATGAGCACTGCCGTAAAGGCGTTGATGCCCCGCAGCATATCCTGTGGCAGCCAAAAAAACAGCGCCCCAAGCGCAATCAGAATCACACCTGCCGTAAACTGTCGGCTGACGCGGTCTGTCAGGTTCATGAGTGGACTTTTCTGGTGTTTGTTATAGATATCCTGATTCCAGAGCTGTGTGAGATAACTCTGTGAGACCCGTTTGATCACATCCACTTCAATAGCGGTCCCCACTTGCCGACCGCCGGCGAAGAGCATTTCCCCGGTATATTTATGGACAGGATCGGATTCTCCGGTAACAAAGCTGTAATCGATGAGCGTATCTGAACGCACAAGGATGGAATCCGCAGGGACGATCTCGCCGTTGCGGACCAGGATTCGATCGCCGACTTTAAGTTTTGAGAGAGGAATATTTTCTTCTCCCGCTGGTGTTTTCCGGACGACGGATACGGGGAAGTAGGAACGATAATCCCTCTCAAAAGAGAGCGAGTCATAGGATTTTTCCTGAAAAAGTTTTCCTAGCAGTAACAGGAATACCAGACCGACAAATGAATCCATGTACCCCGAACCGGCTCCGGAGACGATCTCATAGACAGATCTGCCGAACAAGCTCAGTACCCCCAGAGAGATGGGCAGGTCAATATTGACAAGACCTTGTTTTAAACCCGCGAGGGCTCCTTTCAGATAGCCCCGAGCGCTGATCAGCAGAACAGGCAGGGCCAGCAGCAGACTCAGGCTTCTGAACGTAGTGCGAAGCAAGGGGTCAACCTTATTCTGGAGGGATAGGTATTCCGGCAGACTGAGCAGCATGATATTGCCGAAGGCAAAACCGGCGACTCCAATTTTAATATACAGGTCTCGATGTGTACCTTTTCTGGCTCTCCCCTCACCTCCGGTGAGATCAATCTGCGGTTCATACCCGATGGAACTAAGCAGCTCCACGATCTTTTTCAAGGAGGTCTCATCCTCGGCGTATTTAAGGGAGAGTTCCTTCCTCAAAAAATCCACAGTCGAAGATATTATTCCCGGATCCAGTTTGTACAATTTCTCAAGCACATAAACGCAGGAACTGCAGTGAATTGAGGGTATATTGAGAAGGATACCCACAATATTCCCTTCACGGTGGAGTGTCAGCTTATCCACCACCGAAGCATCGTCAAGGTAGCCAAACTTCGTCTTATTTTCAGAATCCAGGACCGGGGTGCCTGGTGCCGAATTCAAATTATAATATGTATAGAGCTCGCTATCCTTCAGCAGCAGATAGACCTGTTTACAGCCGTTGCAGCAAAAATATTTTTCACCAATCTTAAAATTTCGAGATGTGACGGGTTCTCCACAGTGATAGCAGGTTGAGGATGCTTTATCCAATGGATCAGGGTTCGTTTTGTTCTGAGGCCGGGGGTTGGTCATGGGAGTGCATCAGCTCTACTTTATGGCGGATCATATTCGGTGACATGCGCAATTTTACAACTCCTTTATAGAGCGTGTAAACACCCAGGAGAAGGACCAGTACGGCCGAAATCCGGAAGAGACGGCGGCGAAGCCGGGCATTGATCAGATTGACTCCCAGGCCAACCAGCAGTAGTGCGGGTACCGTCCCCAGACCATAAACCAGCATGTTGAGCATTCCGTAACCCACACTTCCGGCGGCAATGGATTTGGTAACGGCCACATAGACCGGTCCGCAGGGTAAAAATCCCAGAATAAGACCGGTAGCAAAAACATTTGTGAGGCTCATATCCGTCATCAGATAATTGGCCATCGCACGGAAGGGTCTAAAGAAAGTCAGGCTCACATTTGAGAAATGGGGAATCCACCCTGCCAATTCCGCCCCGAGAAGGATCATGACAATGCCTGCCAGGATCTGTAAATAGCTCTGAAAGTTGAACAGATTAAAGGTGAGCCCGATGATGCCGAAGAGTCCACCCAAAAATGAGTAGGTGGTGATGCGGCCTGCGCTATAAAGTAAATGAGGGGCTATCCATTTTAACCATTTCAGACGACCCTCAGGTTTTCGTACTTTCAGGGAATAGGTTGCCACAAACCCTCCGCACATGCCAATACAGTGCCCAAAACCCACCGTCAGTCCAAACAGAAAAATCATTGTCAAATCAACAGACATACAGTCCTCCAAAGCGGTATTTCATGGTATTGCCATGCACACAAATAAAGTGGACGCCCAGGTTGAAACTATCCTTCCTCATACGGTGAGCCCATTCTGCGGCCGGGCCTGATATTCTTTGATGATGAAATAGTACATGATGATGCCCACGGCGTAAAATCCGGCAGTAATGAGAAAAATGCGGTAGTAGTCAATATCGAGTGAACGCATGAGCTGGAAGAGTTT
>CAZIYQ010000075.1:0-12381 GCA_964543505.1 uncultured bacterium
AGATGGAAAGATTTACATGAGTTTGTATGCTATAACAGGAATACAGTAAGTTTACTTTAAATTCACGCTGTGAAATACTTCTTGATCGCGCTCGTCTATGGCTTACTTTTTAAGTTTGCGAGATGATTCCGTTTTGGACAGGATGAGATATAATCATAAACCGTTTTAACGGTTTGGCAAAAGGATGGAATTAATACGAAAAATGCACTGCCGGTTTAAACTCACACAATGATGGGTGAGACCCTCCTGGATCCTGAAGTTATTTTTTTGAATTCTGTCGCCGTGTTGTCTGATCATGACGGAATAATTCTTTCACAAAGGCAGTCCCCTGCGATAGAGGGAGAGCATTTGCATTAGAAATTTCATTGCTCGTTTCAGGAGGCGTATATTTTTCCAGTTCGTAAAAAATGCCTCCTGTCGCACCCGCTATATCGCTGCCTTCCAGGGGCCAGTACTGATATGAAATATCAGAAAAACATTCTTCAATCGTATATTCAGGATCAGAATCATCACAGGCCTCACCGCGTTCGTTGAGACTTAACTGACCTTGATCAATATTGGTCGTAAAAAACAAATCTTCAGTTCGTTCGTTCCCTTCCCAATCAGTCCAGATGTAGGTCAAATGCAGCACTTCATTTTCAAGCGACCAGGTACCACCATTATTAACTCTTTCTTGAAAATATTCCTCAATGAAAGTTCCATCGTCATAAAAGGTAATGATATCACTATTGATAGGGAATGTTTCCTGTTCCATGACTTGCGTGGAATGATTGGCTGGAATATTTATCTTTGCTGCGGTTACGGTACCGGCAACATAAGCCGTATCTTCGGTCATTATCTGAAAGTCAATATGAATCAGTGTGTCTGTGACCGTCAAGGTAAAATCCGTGGTTGAAAAATTGAATTCAGGGGAATTACCGCTCCACGCTTCAAAATCGCGATCCGAAGCGTTCCAGGTATGGTCCAGATAACTGGTCACATCATAATCATAATTAATGTAAATTGAATAATTCCAAGTATCAAGATTTGAATCCCAAAAATAATACAGATGGTTCGAAACTTGGATTACACCGTAATCTGATCGTAATCTATCGAGCCAAGGAGTTGGCGGGGTAACCTGTACAAAATTTAAGGTAACGCTTTGATCATTAACGGTCAACGAACCCGTTCCCGGCAGATCTGGATTGACAATATCGGTTGATACATTCGTCGTCAGGGACAGATCAATTATTTCATGAAAAATTGACCAGCTGCCGATGAGATCATCCGCAGTGACATTTCCATGTGAGCTTGTAGAATTTTTACAGCTGATGAGTAAGAGCAGGGAGAGCATGCTTATGAATAATAAGTTTTTAATCTTCATATTGACTCCTTTTTTATTATTGGACATTGCATGAATCACTGAAATTTACGAATATTTTAAGTATTCGTATAACTAAATCAATTGTCCGCCATCAATTGAATTAAGATAAAACGCTAGTTTAACTGGTTTATTATATCAGGAACCCAATTTAGTAATTATGGCTGCAGACAGCGCGACAAAACAGGAGTCGTTCGTATCTATCGACCAAAGTTGGATGAGGAGTTTATTTTTTTGGAAAACCCTGAATCGACTCAGGTCAGGGTTATCGCTTTTGAGTAAGGAATCAGCTACAGCAGCAGATCGTTCAGAATCAAATTCAAGACCAAAGAGCCCGATTTCATGTTCTCCATCAAAAACAGAAAATAACCCTGATGTGACAGCACTCGTCAAAGTCTGATCGTAATTCAGTAATTGACCTGCGAAAGACTTCACAAATTCCGGATTTGATGAGAGATATGGATTGGATGCGATATTGAAAGGGAAGGAATTTTTCCGGTCTGTACTATAACGGAGGCAGCCCACAGGTGGATTTTTTTTATAAATGAATTCAGACAGGCTTGATTTGGAATAGGGTGGCTTGCGTTTTCCGCAGCCAACCATCAAAATAGCGAGTGATACCAGTAAAAACTTTTTCATCAGTTGTGCTCCGTATCAATGAGTATTTCTCTGAAGTCTTCTCTTAAGGTTATGTGCGAATCGATTAAACCGGTTACAAGTGAACAATTTGAGTTCAACTCCCAAAGGACCAGGAATTGTTGCAATGCAGCCACTGTTCTGATTTTATGGGTTGTTGTCTCGGCTTATTGTCAAACTGCTCACTGACTCAAATCAGGGTAGCAATAAAAGCATTCAGTAGATTTGAGATATCATCGCCGATATAGGAAAATTGCACACCCACATTGATCTCTTTATCATCCTTTTTCACATTTCTGATCTTGCCGGAGATTTCGATATCCACAGGACTCCCAGGCAATTTAAAATTTAGTTTTATGATTTCTTTCATACCAAGTTTTGGGGACTGGCCCGCCATTGGTTTAAGAACAACATTGCAACCGGAGTCAGAGATATTGTTGATGACAGATTTATGAACTTGGTTATTTGTGACCAGCAACACAGGCAAATAACAGGGTGTGCGGTCCAGACTTCTCAAAGTTTTTTTCTGAATCTTTTTTGGGAAATCGAGGAATACAAGTTGAGCAGGATGGTTCAGGACTTCAACGACCGGCGTAGAAAATTCTATTAAATTTCCTTCATACAAATAGCTGATTTGTGCATTCCTATCCTTTAGGGTAGTGACATCAGAATAAGCTTTAATATTTACAATGAGAAGTTTTTCGTGAATCATTCCAACCAGTATTCCTGAAATCGTCTCATCCGGTTGAGTCAGTCTAAGTTGCAATCTGGTGCCATGAGACACGACCTGATCTTCTGGTGGGAAATAATCTGCTAATCTGTCGATGATTTTTGAGTACATAGGATTCCGTCCTTATTAATGCGTCTAATTTGAGTCAAAAAACCTATTTTGTGAAAAGGATTTCTGTAGAGAATATCCGGAGGCCCTTAATTTTGTCAAGAGATATCGATTTCGCTGCCGCAATTGACGCATTGCATTTTATGTCCTCTGAAATCAGGAGACAACAGCAACGATTGTCCACAGCGGCAACTGAAAGATTCCCAGCCGTGACCTTTTCGCTGATAGTTTTGAATTGCACCGCTGCTATCGGTAGCATCCATTGCCTTACTTCCCTGCCGGTATTTATCCGCTGTATTGGTGAGTGGTACGGTCAGGTTCTTTTTGCATCTTGGGCAGGAGAGGGCAGGCTTTTTAAAATCAGGGGGTAGCTTGATTTTAAGACCACAGCTACAGGTCAAAAAGGCAAATTTATTAACTGCCCGCATGAGGTCGCCCAAATCTCTCTGTCCAGTTTTTTTATCCCTTGCTGGTGATGCAGCAGAAGCTTTACGAATTGAAACGGGGTCAACGTCTTTTAAACCCGAAGGGGGGATGATGCCGCCGCCCTCGATATCAGAAAAAGCAGCCTGGTAATCTTTGTAGTTTGCACCCTGTGAAAGGGCACGCAATATTTGGATTCTTTTTTCAATGGGTGGATGCGTGCTCGTCAGACCGGTAGAGGCTCGTTTATGTTTTTTTCTTAAAGGGCTGGCGATGTACATCGGAGCTGTAACGTCATTAGCAGAATTCAGTTCGATGGTTGATCCGGCAATTTTCTCCAGAGCTGATGCAAGTCCTTCCGGATATCTCGTCAATCGGGCAGCAGTAGCATCCGCCAGGTATTCTCTTTTTCGAGAGATTGCCAGATATAGCAACCGGGCGATAATAGGGGCTAATATCGCCAGAAGAATAGTGAGCACTAACACAATTGCCTGACCGCCTCCCTGTCGAGAATTTCCTGACCGGTAGCGTCTGGTACTGCCAAACCACATACTGCGGAAGAAAACATGCGACATCAGTACGATACTGCCGAGCAGAATTCCGGAGAACGTCATGAATAGGATGTCACGATTCAAGATATGTGACATTTCGTGGGCAATGACTCCCTGAAGTTCGTCACGATTCAAACGATCAAGCAATCCTGCCGTAACAGCAACAGAGCTTTTCTCCGGTTTGACGCCGGTGGCAAAAGCATTTGGTGCCTTTTCAGGGATAATAAAGATCCGAGGCATGGCCGGCAGATTAGCAGAGATCTTCATTTCCTCAACGACGTTGATCAATTGGGGGTATTCATTTCCCTTAACCTCTACTGCTCCGGAAGTTGCCAATAGAATTGAGTCCCCTGAAAAATAACTGATGAGGGTCATGACGATCCAGATGGCCGACGCAATCAGAATTCCGGGGATACCATTACTGGCAGGGAACCAGATGCGACCGATTAAATATCCCAGGGTCAGCAGAAATGCGCCCATAATGAGGAAGAGAGCGGTGGATTTCCTTTTGTTAAGACGGATCAGTTCGAACATTTGGTCAGACCAATAATATCAATCTAAAGTGAAAAATAAAAGAATCAACATAGAGGTGAATCAATGAGTCGCAGATCAAGAAAAATCAACCTTGGGTACTGCCTTTTCAGCTTCATCTTCAATCTCAAAAAATTCAGCTTTTGAGAAATTGAATGTACCGGCGATCATGTTGGATGGAAACATCTCGATTTTATTATTGAAAAATAAAACCTGATCATTATAATTCTGTCTCGCAAAGGCAATTTTGTTCTCGGTAGAACTCAATTCCTCCTGTACCGCCAGAAAATTCTGGTTGGCTTTTAAGTCGGGGTAATTTTCAACCACGAGGAAAAATTTACTCATGGCACTGCTTAAGGATTGTTCTGCCTGGGCTTTTTCCCCAACGGAATCGGCTCCCATCGCCTGGCTGCGGGCTTGCGTGATGCCCTCGAGGGTTTCCCGTTCGTGTTTCATATAACCCTTGGCGGTTTCTACGAGATTAGGTATCAAATCGTGTCGGCGCTTCAGCTGTACATCAATCTGAGACCAACCATTTGCTACCTGGTTTTTCAGGCGAACAAGTGCATTGTAAAGGCCGATCACATAAAAAACGACCAAGACCAGCAGTGCGATAAAAACCCACAATCCTATCATTATTGTCTCCTAATTAATAAAGTATAAAATTCATATAAAGCCAACATTATTCAATTACTGTTTTCCCGAACATATCACTTAACAATCCGATTACCGGACTTTCCCCACCGGTAGCTAATTCAATGATGCTATTCAATTCTCCCCGGTCAAACCAGATTCCGTGTTCTTTACCGCAACGATCGACAATCACAGATTGATCATCTCCAAAATAAACTTTCTCCATTTTTTTGTGGCAAATCGGGCAGCGACGGAGTTTTTCTGATGTTCGTCCGGCAGGTTTAAAGGAAGTGAGATAATTATTGGTGTGCTCTTTGTCCTCCAGCAGCAGTTCTAACTCTCCGCTATCCAGCCAGATGCCCGTACAGTCAAGACAGTGGTCAATCTCAACCTGTTCAAGTTCAAGTACGATCATGGGTTCGGAACAGACCGGGCAATTCATGATCCGTACCCACTGCAGGAAAAAATCCGTCCGACGGACTCGAAGATAATATTTGTAAATTTACGCCGGGGGAAAATATTCAGTATTATTGTCATCATAACTGGAAACCATCAAGATGGTTCGAAATTGTATTACATCGCTTTAACCCATAACTTAAGTCATGAGTTGCTTGTGAATGAAAAAAATGATTGAACCGATTCAAAGGTTTTATGACCAGAATTAGACCTTTTCGGTATAGCCTCATTTATTTTTTCTGTACCAGGGCAGAACGATATAGGAATAGACGACGCATCCGAAACAGAAATTCAAGAACGATTCCAACATTGCAAAAAACAGGAGAACCAAAGCAACGGCCGCTGCTGTCTTAAAGAGACCCACAACATAAAGTATAATTATCGAAAGTGAAAATATCAATCCTACTCTTGCCGCAAAGATTTTTGGAGCTTTGTCAATTTTATTGTCGGGCAGTTTTAAGGCCCGGCGGGTCGTACTAGCCAGCCAGCTCAGCGGACTGAATTTAATCTCCGTAAATGCCCTTATAGAAAAGTCAATACAGATAAAAAGTATAAAATAAATAGAGTTTGAAATTAAATATGCTGCAACAAAGGCAGAGATTAACAAGGCTGTAAGCCTGACCGTATTAGCTTCAACCCTTAGCGGGGAAACGGGACAAATTAAACTATTCATTTTCAACAACGACCTATCTATTAAACCCACAGGCTTTACCGGGGAACCAGCTCCCAACCGGATATATCCTGCAAAACCATATCAAGTCTAAGAAGATCGCCCTTCGTGATACAATAATAAATCCCCCACTGGAGAAAGTTTTCACCAGTTTCCCATAAAGAGAAATATGTTAAAGAAGTCCATGAAATATCATGAACTCAATTGTGATATTTTTTATTACAATTTATCCATCGTCAGCAATGGCAAAGATTCCTAAATTTGTTTGCGAGAAATTAGATCAAAATTCATTTGGTGAGGATTTATAGAAAATCAAATGCAAAGTACGATTTATGCCAAACAATAAAGTTTTCGCCCTCATGAATAAATAATTCTAATATGTTAATCATCAACGGTCTTGTGAACTTAACAGATATTTGAAAGGTATAATATGAAACCAACCTGCTCCATAATATTTACGGTATTGCTTCTTATCAGCGTAAGTTTTGCTGATGATGGCGGTAAGTCCTCCAGTGATAATTTACAAAAAAAGAATCCCGTCCAATTAAACACAGTTGTCAAAGATGCTATGAAATCCTCGGTAAAAGCAGCACCAAAGGAAGCTGTTGTACCGGATGAAAATAGTATCGAACTCGGGATAGAATCCATCAGTGAAAATAAAGACGGTACTCTGACAATATCAGTCTATATATTAAATCCACTTGAAATTGCGGGTTTTCAGATGGAGCTCATTCCTTCGGGGCTACTTGAATTCGAGACGATACAGGGGGGCATTGCAGGTGATCTGGGATTCATGATGAAAGCCGGTACGACCGGTAGAATCCTTGGGTTCTCGATGCAGGGCACGAAAATACCTATTGCAGAGTCCCGCAAGCCCGAAAAAAATATATTATTCACGGTCACTGCAAAATTGGCTGATGCCTCCGCTGTGAAAAATGCCGACCTGCTGGACAAGAAGGATAAATCCAGAGTTGTTACCCTGGATATGATTCCGATCATGGCGGGTGAGAAAGGTGTGAAGCTCCCGGTTTATACCGTTCCGTATAAATGGACTCTGAAATAGAGTTTGTATGTAACAATTTATTTCAGCAATTCATTGCTTTGCATGCATTGCCACTTTATTAATAGATTCGAGGGCTGAAAAAGCAGGCGATATGTTCTGCTGGCTTTTATTTATAATAACCCTATAACGATAAGGTAAAATTAAGATTCATTTTAACATTAATTTAACGAAACCTTCAACTCAAAAAGGAGATAATCAATGAACCGTTTACTAAAGAGTATGGTCATCGGACTGATGCTAATTGGGATGAGTCTTTGGGCTCAGGATGTAACGATCAGCATATCAGATTCTGGTGGTGATTTTTTAGATATTTACATGTCCAACACAGCTGCTGTGGGGGGCTTTCAATTTACACTAACTGATACGCCCGAAGCCTTTTCGGTTAGCGGAGCTTCCGGCGGTAGCGCCGGAGACGCTGGCTTTATGATGTCCACCAATCCTGATGGACTGGTCCTGGGATTCAGCCTGATGGGAACGACAATTCCCGCTGGGGATGCGGTGCTCTGCAGCGTTGCCATATCTGCTATGGGAGATTTTGCGGATGTGGGTATTGATAACCCCATCTTCTCCGATGCTTCAGGTAATTCACTTTCAGTTGAACTCGTGGGTTTCCCATATTCATGGGGCACACCTCCAATGGATCCGCCGACGGTCACCATTCTTTCTCCTGCCGAAGGAGACATGATTTACAGCATGGACATTGATGTTTCCGTATCAGCGGCACATTTAGTTGAAGGCGATCATTTTCATGCTTCTATCGATGGGAGCTCTGTGGGCATGTTTTACACCACTGATTTTACAATCACAGGTGTTGCCTATGGGGCGCATCAGCTTTCGGTTGTTGTTGCAGATGTGGATCACAACGAATATTCCAATCCGGAAGCAACAGATACGGTCAACTTCGAAAATGCAGAGCAAACTCTTCAAGGCTATACGCTTTCCATGGGCGACGGCAATGTACTCGCCGGGGAATCTGTCGATGTGGACATGTCCCTTGAGAATGAAGATGTGGTTGGCGGATTCCAGCTGTCCCTCATTGATTTTCCAAATTATGTCGAAGTCACCGCAGTCAACACTACCGACCGTACAGACGGGTTTATGGTGAGTATGAACGAACAGGATGATGGTTCTGTCCTGATTGTGGGATTTGATATGTCTCTCGTGGGTATTGCTGCCGGAACAGGTCCGATCTTGACGGTTACCTATCATTCAACGGGCATTTACGATTCGGAAATTGCCCTTTCTTTTGATGCTGATAATTCCATCCTTTCTGACGTTATTGGAAATCCAATTGAATTTGATACTACAAACGGTTTGATTATCGTTGACGGTCTACCTGCGCCGGACGTATTTCCACCGGCTGACCTGACGGCAGTTGGTGGCTGGCAGATGGTAAATCTTTTATGGACACACCCCGAACCCTGGACGGTAGTCTCTTATTATATTTATCGTGATGGTGTTCAGGTTGGTGAATCTCAGTTAACAAACTTCGCCGATACGGGACTCGATACAAATGTTGAATACTGTTACACCGTTGTGGCTGCCAGTGAATTCAACGTCTCCGAAGCTTCAAATGAAGCCTGTGCCACCACTATGGAAGCTTTCTTTGACCCTCCGCAAAACCTGGTTGCCAGTGAAGACGGTCTTGAAATCACACTGAATTGGGCCCCTCCGGCCAGTGTCAATGCCTGTGGAAATGAGATGATCACGAGTCTCCCCTTCAGCGGTACCGGTACCAATGTGGGTGAATCTGATGACTGGCCGGTACAGGGCAGTCAGGGTGCTGATTATGCCTATATGCTCAATGTATCCACCGATACCGTTATTGATATAACCCTTTGTACGACCAGTACGGACTACGACACAAAGCTTGAAGTATTTACGGCTGATGCAGATTGTAATGCCACATCAACCGGTTATTATGACGATGATGCCACCTGCCAGTACAGTGGACTGTACTCCTCTCTTTTCGGTGTTGCACTGAGTGCCGGGCAATATTACATTGTTGTAGACGGTTATGCAGGACAGACGGGTAACTTTGGCATTGAAGTCACTGAAAGTGGTCGCTCTGCTGTAGATCCCGCATTTGTAGAAGATTCGATGGCACTTGAAACGGCCAAATCCGGTATCAGCTATACGGAAGATACGTGGATAGTAGCAGACAATGCCAATCCCAGAAACATGCGCGAATTTTTAGGCTATGAAGTCTATCGTGACAATCAGATGCTGGAATTCACAACCAACAATACCTATGTTGATACAGATGACCAGTTGTGGTATCTTGAGACCTACTGCTATAATATCACAGCAGTTTATGATGAAGGAACATCCGGATTCTCCAACACTGCCTGTGCTACTCCGCAACTGGGTGCTCCCACAAATCTCACTGCTCATGGTGAAGGCGATGGTGTGGCTCTGGCTTGGGATGGTCATCCTGATAATGCTCAAACGAGTTTTTATATCTATCGCGACGGTGAATTCCTCGTTGAAACCACGGAAACAACTTATGCTGATAACACAACGACCCACGACGTAGAATATTGCTATACGGTCACTGCCTTTTATGAAGGTATTGGTGAATCGCCGGCAACAAATGAAGCCTGTTCTATGTGGAGCCTGTGCCCGCCGTCTTATTTAGATGCAGCTCCCGGTGACGGTTATATTGATGTCAGCTGGAACGAGACCTCCTGTGGCGAAGAAGTCTATCTGCAATATGCCAGTGATTTCCTAGCCAATGCTTTTTATTTTTATGATACCTATGAAACCGGTTATGCCCATGGTACCCGTTTTGATGTTGGTACGGATTTCGATGTATTAGCAGCTTCGATCTATATTTTATCAGAAGGCGATCAATACTGGCCCTGGCCTAATGATACTCATGGTCCCGTGCGGGTAATGATCTTTGCCGATGACGGTACGGGTCTCCCGGGCGAGCTTCTCTATGATGAAGAAGCCACAGCGGTTGACGGCTGGGCCACGGTTACACCCAATCTAACGGGCCTGTCAGGCTCTTTCTTTGTTGTCACCTCTCACACAGAAAACTGGTCGGTGGGTGGCGATGCTGAAGGTTATGGAGTTGACGATGCCGTAGATTATCCTGATAATATGGTAACCATGCAGGCTGGCACTTGGTCAACCGGTGATGTCCTTGGTTATGGTGGTGACTATATGACCTCCGCTCTGATCAATGCTTACGGCCAGGTACAACCCATGAGTTTTGGTACCTTGCCCAGCAATCCTTTTGCTGGTTTTGAGGCAGTTGCCAGTACTCAAGAGTTAACACCGAATGGAATCGGTCAGCAGATTACACCTCCAACCTATCACCATGAGCTCAATCGTGAACTTCTTTCTTATGATCTGTTTAAAGATGATGTCCTGCTGACCAACCTGGCCCCCGATGTTTTTGCCTATCATGATGAAGATGTGGTGAACATGCAGGAATACTGCTATCACATGACCGCCAACTATACGGAAGGTGCTTCCGACCCGACGGATAATGTGTGTGCAATCCCCATCCCGGGGAATCCACCGCTGAATCTGACCGCTGAAGATATGGCTGGGACGATTCATCTGGACTGGGATGAGCCCCTGCCATTCGACGGTCCGGTGCTGAACTATAACGTCTATCGTGACGGTGAATTTTATGATGCTTCAGCTACATCCGAATATGATGACACAGAGCCGGTGGCCGGTGTAACTTATTGCTACACAGTTACTGCAGTGTATGCATCGGGTGAGTCTTTTGCGTCAAATGAGGCTTGTTCAGTATATGTCCTCGATCCTCCGGTTGGTGTCATTGCTGAAGGTTTGAATGACCAGCAGGCCATTCTGGTGACCTGGAATGCACCCGGTACCGAGGGCAGCGGTGAAACTATCGAAGACCCGCTCTTTGTAACCGGTCTGCCTTTTGAAGATTCCCGGAATACGAATGATTATCAGGATGATTATGATGAAGCTTGCCCATATACCGGGAGTACATCTCCTGACGTGGTTTACATGTGGGCCGCCTCCGAAGGTGATTATCATGTTGACATCTGTGACTCGGATTATGATACAAAGATCTATGTCTATGATGAAAACCAGTCCGTAATTGGATGTGTTGATGATTCCTGTAACGCACCTGATGGAAGCCCCTTCCGCTCCGATGTGAATGTCACAATTGCTTCTGCAGGTATTTATTATATCATCGTTGATGGATATGGCGGAGCTGCCGGTACCTACAATCTGCTGGTTGAAGAAGGATTCCTGGTTGCCGACCGCGAGCCTCAGCCGGCCAAAGATGTAAAAGCCGATCTGATCCTAGGTCAAAATAGAGTTCGCCCCGAGCGGATCACCCGTGAGCTTACGGGTTACCAGGTGTATCGCGATGGTGAGATGTATGCTGAAACCGATAATGCAACATTTGAGTATCTTGATGAATATCCAAATGCCGATCACGACACGCAGTACTGTTATACGGTTCGTGCGGTCTATGATGATGGTCTCTCGATCGATTCGAATGAAGCCTGTGCCCAGTGGGTGCTGCCTGCTCCTTCCGGACTAACAGCAGTTGCAGTGGAAAGTACCATTGAACTGAACTGGACAGCAGCCGGTGGTGCTGTGATCGAATATTCCATTTATCGTGACGGAACATTTTTCGATGCTACAACAGAAACCAACTTTGTGGATACGACCCCTGAGCATGATGTGCTGTATTGTTACACTGTCAAAGCAGTTCATGACCTCGGTGAGTCAGCTCCAACCAATGAAGCCTGCACCATGTGGATGATCCTGCCGCCCATGGCCTTAGTGGCCGAAGCGGGTCCGCCAAATGTTGACCCCAACGCTGTGCATTTGTCATGGATTGAACCGGGTCAGGATCTGTGTGCCGATGAAACCATTCCATCGCTTCCTTTCACAGCAACTGGTTCCAATGTCGGCGAAGGCGACGACTGGCCTGTACAGGGCAGTCAGGGTGAAGACTATGCCTATGGTCTCTATCTGGCAGTTGCCACGACCATTGACATTACCTTGTGTGATCCTGCCACAGACTACGATACCAAGCTGGAGGTTTTTACAGCCGATTTTGACTGTAATGCCACTACCACAGGCTATTATGATGATGACTTTACCTGTGAATTCAGCGCTCTTCAGTCAACACTGCAGGGTGTGGCATTAGATGCAGGGCAGTATTGCGTGGTGGTTGCTTGATTTGCCGGTGGTATGGGCAGTTTGGAAATT
>CAZIYQ010000076.1:0-11795 GCA_964543505.1 uncultured bacterium
AAAAAGGATGCGATCTCGTCAAGACTTTTGCGCTGAATGTCCGGGACCAGAGCCCCTTCAGCGGGATATCCGGTCACCAGCAGCAGAAAGGGTTTTTCATTTTCGGGGCGTTCCAGAATTTCGTTCAGGAATTTCATAGGGCTGGGGGTATGTGTCAGGCTGACCAGACCGGCGGTGTGCAGAGCCGAAATGAGCAGGCCGGTGGCGATCCCGACGGATTCAGTGACATAATAATGCTTGCGGATGCGTCCGCCTTCAGCGATTTCATTTTTTACCGCGAAAATCGCAATCAGCCAGGCTGCTTTTTCCAAAAAGGGTTTGTCTGCATTGGTGCCGAGATGATCCAGGGCATCGAGCCATTCACCGGGAGCCCTGCCGCTGTAAAATTCGCGTTCCTCTTTCTCGGCTGCCATGCGGATCCTGTGTTTGACCTCCGGGTCTGAAATGGCAACAAAATGCCAGGGCTGCAGATTGGCTCCACTGGGAGCTGACCCGGCGGCGTGCAGACAGTTTTTGATGATCTTTAGGGGTACGGCTTCCGCAGAAAAATCACGGACGCTTCGGCGCTTTGAGACAAATTTTGAAAATTCCAGACTGGCCTCGATCATATCGCTCTCTGTATGCCGCTTGTAAAACGGTAACGGGATAAATCTTTTTTCATTCATTGGATCTGTTTTATTCCCTCCTGCAATTTTTCAATTCTAAGCGTTTAAATAAAAAAGCCCCATTTCTGGAGCTTTTTTAAGCATTTGGTTTATCCTGAAAAAAAAATTAATCCAGGAGATTAACATCTTCAGCTGCAGGTCCTTTTTCGTCGGTACGAATTGTGAATTCGACTTTCTGGCCCTCCCGCAGTTTTTTATAGCCATCACCATTTATTGTGGAATAATGTACGAAGATATCGATCCCATCTTCGCTGGTAATGAACCCAAATCCCTTAACATTGTTGAACCACTTTACAGTGCCTGTAGCCCGATCTGCCATTATTGTATAACTCCTTCATATAAACATAATAGTATTTATTTCTATTAAAGCAATCCATTACGGCAAATTATGAAACATAAAATTGACATAAGTGAAATCTTTAATGCCTAATTGCAGTATTCAACTTACAACCTCTATGAAAAGTTAAGAGGAAATAAAACAATTTTTAAAGAAATAATTACAACAAATGTTTACGGGGCTAAATAGCCGTTTAAACGGACGCCAAACGCTCGGCGCTTTTCAGGAAATAAGCCGGCCTAATACGATTTTAGTCCGAGATGCTCCCCGAGCAAGCCGCTGAGTCGGTAAAGTTCGATCTCTGCATATTTCGCTGTATATTTCTCGTTGATCAGGCGGGATTGCCCCGAGATCCAGTTTAACTGGGATTCCCGCAGCTGTGTCGTGGTTACTTGTCCCAACTGGTAGAGCTCGGAAGTACGGTCAAAATTCAGTTTGAGAGTTTCAAGATTTTGTCGTTCCACCTCCACTGTCAGCAGAGCATTCTGATAGGTCGAAAATGCGTTCAGCAATTGCTTGCGTAGATTTCTTTTGGTCTGCACAAGTTCTTCGCCGGAAGATCTGAAGTTGATATTGGCATTCTGAACCTCGTGCAGTTTTCTGAATCCGTTGAACAGATCAAAAGACAGGTTCAGGCCGGCAGTCAGTCCCGCACTCTCCCCTTTTTGTAAAACTCCACTTTCAGAATTTGTGTGCGAGAGATCATAAGCAACACTGCCGGTAAGGGAGGGAAAAAATCCTGCACGGGCTGATTTTAAATCATATTTGGACTGCTCAATTTTTGAATGGGATGCCCTGATGGCCGTACTGTTTTCTTCGGCTTTCTGCAGCCAGAATTCTACATCCTGCGAAGGACTATAAGATACTTCCGGCTGAATCTCAACCGGAGCATCCACCTCCCTGCCGAGAATCAGGTTAAAATCCCGTTTGGCATTCTCAACCTGCAGTTTTGCGGTCATAAGATTGATGCTGTCAGTCTGCATATCCACTTTTGCATTCAACAGATCGAGTGAGAGTGAACCGCCGTACTCAACACGACCTTTTATCCTTTCCACACGCGACTGCGATATGTGGAGGGCATCTTTTGCAATATCCAGTTTCTCCTTCAGCAAGGCCACATTGTAATAATTGCGGATGACCGAGGCGAGGATATTATCGGTCAGTTCTCTGGTCTGTGTGGCAGCAAGCTCTTTGGATTTTTGCAATGAGCGGTAGGTAAAATAGTTTTTCCCACCGCTGAAGAGGACGCCGCTGATCCCCAGCGAAGCCTGTCTGTTGGTTGTTACGGCACCGGTCGTCTTATCGGGTTCGGGTGAGAAACTGAAGGTTAGTGTATTGTCTTTTTTTGAATAGGAGGTTCCCCCTGATAAATTCAACTGAGGCAGTAACCCTGCATTGCCCAGGCTGGCGTTATTCTCCATGATTGAGAAATTATTCAGCGCAATTTTAATGTCATGATTATTTTCGAGGGCAAAGGAGACCGCTTCCTTCAGCGTCATTTCATTTTGTGATAATACAATCCCTGAAAATAGGGTGAGGATCAATAGTAAAGTAATGCTCTTATTCATTTTCAAACCTCCACTCTCTAACGGCGGGTTCTACAGATTCACGCGTCAATTTTTTGAAGCCAAAAATTCTTGGCAGGTGATATTTGATGTCATTCAGCAGGATCAGCGACACGGGCAGTACCAGCAAAGTGACCGTTGTGGAGATCATCAGTCCGTAGGCAACTGTGATGGCCATTGGGACCAGGAACTGGGCTTGCAGACTCTTCTCCAATATGAGGGGTGCTAAACCCGCCACGGTTGTCACCGAAGTGAGCAGGATGGGTCTGAAACGTGAGATTCCCGCTTTGATCACCGCATCGTGAAAGGATAGCCCTTCTTTCAACAAGTGATTCATGGAAGTGATCAGTACCAGCGAATCATTCACCATGATACCCAGCAGGGCAATGATACCAAACATAGACATCATGGATATGGGAATGCCGTGAATCAAATGCCCGACACTGACGCCAATGAATCCGAACGGGATCATACAGAAAACCACAATGGCCTGTGTGAAAGACCGGAAGGTCAGTACGATTATGATAAACATAATGATCAAAATGATGGGAATGACAATTTTTGCAGAGGCCGCTGTCTTGGCCGTATCGTGACTCTGTCCTTCAAAACCAATCGTGATCCCGGGATATTTTTCCTGAATGGGAGGCAGAACTTCGTTGCGGATGCCTGCCAACACATCTGTGACAGACTCCTTGGGATTCTTCATGTCGGCAGTGATCAGAATTTGTCGTTTCCCATCGAGATGATCGATATGCAGGCTGCCCCGTTGTATGGAATAATTGGCAATATCTTTCAGTTTGAACTCTCTGCCATCTGACAAACGGATGTACATATTTTCAAGATTTCCGATACTCGAGCGTTCATCTTCTTCATATCTTACCCAAACTTTCACCTCGTCTAATCCTCGCTGTAGGCGCTGTACTTCTGTTCCAAAAAATCCCTGCCTGATCCCGGAAATGACATCCTGCAAAGAGATGCCCAATAAATAGGTTTTCTCTTTCAATTTGATGTTGACCTCTTTGAGACCCGGGAGATTGCTGTCCGCTACATTTTTTAGGGATTCGAGGTCCTCCAGGGCCTGCCTCGCTTCTTCCTTGGCGGCGTAGAGCTGTTCAATATCTTCACCCTGCAATGAGAGGGAAACAGCCTTCCCGAAATGCCCTCCCAATCCGAAACTCAAGTTCACGACTCCGGGGATTGTCCCTGTCTTCTTACGGATCATATTGTCAATTTGAAAACTCTCAACCCCTCTGGTATCCCCGGGCATTAAGGAAAGTCTGAGTTTACCCTGATTCGTCTGAGGCCCCACCTGCTTGATAATGCTTTCAATGACATTACTGTGGTCGGTTCTGTCTTTGAGCAGTTCAGCATTCACGGCATAGACGGACTCTTCAATTCTATCCAGCACGGCCTCTGTAACATCTGCCGGTGTTCCGCTGCCCATTTCAACTGTGATCGTGATATCATCCCGATCGATATACGGGAAAAATGTCGTTTTAATGATCCCTCCGCGGATGGCCCCAACGGCAATGATCAGCAAACTCACGGCCACAGAAAAGACGATGGTTTTATGGGTTGCAGAACTCTTCAAAACCGGGCGATAGAGTTTATCCCGCATCCAGAACATAAAATTGTTCATTTTTCTCTCGAAAGTTGACTTCTTCGCATCCTTTTGCATCGCTCTGGAATGGGCAATATGTGCCGGCAGGATCAAGGCACCTTCCATTAGTGAAAAAATCAGTGTGGCGCAAACCACAAAAGCCATATCGCTCATAAATTCACCCATACGGCCATCCAAGAAGAAAAATACCGAAAAGGCTACGGCGGTAGTGAGAACTCCGGAGACCACGGCCGGTAGAACCTTCATCGTACCCGACAGGGCAGCGCTGACCGTGGGGACTCCTTTTTCATGTTCCTGATAGATACTCTCTCCAACCACAATTCCGTCGTCCACCAGCATTCCCACAACGAGGATCATTCCAAAGAGTGACATCATATTGACGGTAATACCAAACATTCCTCCCACCATAAACATACCCATGAAGGCTACCGGTAAGCCCAAAGCTACCCAGAAACCGAGGCGGGGATTTAGAAACAGGGCTAAAAATAAAACAACAAAGATGCCTCCGTAAGCACCGTTTTTCAGCAGCAGGCTGATGCGCTGCTTCAGTATTTTAGCACCGTCGCGGATGAGCGTAAGTTTAATGTCATCATTTTCAGAATTAAACTTCTCCATATAAGTGCCGACCAGATTTGAAACCGTGATCAGATCTTCACTTTTGGTGTTGTTGACCGTAATCCTGATGGTTCTATTCCCATCGAGATAAACACGGTTGGGTGAATCAGCCCATTGATCCTCAACTTTGGCAATATCTTTCAGCCGCACAATCCTGCCGTCGGGAGTCGCTTTGATGATGATATTCTCAAGGTCTTTGCCATAATATTTTTTTGACAGGGCTCTTATGAGCAGTTCCTCTTTGACGCCTTTGATCGTACCACCGGTCATATTGAGGTTTGCTTGCTGAACGGCTCTTCTGATTTGATTGAAAGTCAGGCCATAAGCTCTCATACGATCTTCCCGAAGACTGATGACGATCTCCTCATCGGGAAAGCCTTCCAGGCTGATTTTTGAGATTCCGTCAATGGCCAGCAGATCAGATTCTATTTTGCGGGCTACTTTTTTCAACGTTTTTAAGTCGGTGTCTCCGCTGACGGCAAGATCAACCACAAAGGTCAACCCTTCTGTTTTGAAAATGACGGGGGGCTCCATTCCGGTGGGGAACGAATTAATGCGATCGACTGCATTTTTAATATCTGACAGCACCCGGTCACTATCATAATTTTTAAGCACTTCCACCTGGATCGTTGCAAAGTTTTCACTGGATTTTGAAGTGACCCGATCGATGCCTGAAAGCCCTTTCAGGTTGTCTTCAATTTTGAGCACGACGCCCTCTTCCATCTCTTCGGGTGAGGCACCGGGATAGGTAACCTGGATGGTGGCATTCCGATCTTCGCTGACCGGAAAAAAAGTGGTCTTCATTGATCTCATACCGAACCAGCCGAAAATAAATACCAGGAGTACCAGCACATTGGCATTTATGTTGTAGCGGATGAAATATTTAATAAGACTCTTCATTTATTCAGTCCATTGTTGATAATGGAGACTTCCATATTTTCTTTCACCCCCACAATCACCTCATCGAGCAGGGCAGTGCCGTCCGGTAACCCCGAAATGAGCAGTCTGTCATCCAAAGATTTGATCACAGTAACCGGTTTTAGGACCAGTCTATCCTGTTCGATGGCATATACTTTGTCGTCCCCAACCAGGAGATCGCGGTTAATGTTGAAGACATTATGAAGTGTATCAGATGAAATAAATCCGTTCAGATACATGCCATCCTTTAGGTGTTTGGTTGACACCCTCACAAATATTTTGACCGTCTGTGTAGCAGGGTCGAGATGCTCACTGATCCGTGTGATTTTGCCCTGCCAGGTTCCGGGGATATCGCCGGACTGCAGGCGAACTGCATTGCCTTCTGATAACAGCATCAGGTCTTCGAGAGACACGGCCGCTTCAAATTCGAAAGCCTCGGTGCTCATATAACTGCCCAGGCCTTGGCCGGCACTGACGATCGTACCGGGAGTAACGTTCACATTGGTCAAGACACCGGTGTAAGGTGCTCTAATGGTGTATTTTCCCAAGCGAACTTCGGCACTTTTAATTGAATAGTAAGCGTTATAAATATTGCGCATGGCCAGGAAATATTTTTCTTTTTCACTCACGGGTTGAGGCAATTCAGGCAGGGGTTGATCCAGTTGAAGCGCTTTCAGATAATCTTCCCAGTCCTTCAAACTTTCAGGAAAATCCAGTTTCAAATCCGGCAGTAGCTGGGTCACGGTATTTAAGAAGGTAATTTTTTGAGCCAGTAGATTCAGTTGGAATTCCTGGTCATCGATTTGCACGAGAATATCATCCTTGTGAAAGTGGACTCCTTCTTTAAACGGTTTTTGAGAAATCAAAATCATACCGCCGACTTCAGCAAAGATATCAAAGTGGTCCAGCGCAGCCACTTTTCCGGTCACCGGAATATCAACAATCTGATTGCTGTTGTGTACCATCACTGCCCGTACCGGTTTTTTGGCGTTCCGGGGTGCATCATTTTTTTTCATGGGAGCATTCTGACTGCCAAGAAACATGGAGAGCATCAGCGAACCAATAAGGATGATGATGGCAATTAAAATGGAGAGGTTTCTTTTTTTCATTAATACAGATCCTTGTTAACTATTTTGTTGTATGTTCAACTATATCTTGTTTGAGATTATTTATAATGTCATTGAGAACGGCGATGCAGCACTTCAATTCATCCGGGGGAATGCTTTCAACAATATAATCATTGAAATCAGTCACGATTTTATGAATCTCTGATTTAATTTGTTTGGCATAGGGTGTCAAATAAATCAGTTTGATACGTTTATCGATCTGACCGGGAATGCGGACAACCAAATTTCTTTTCTCCATATTGTTAATAATATGGGTAATAGACCCTTTGTCTTTGGAAAATAATTTTGCAAATTCATTTTGGCTTATGCCATCCGAACGGTAGAGGATCTTCAGTATGATCATGTGCTCCATGCTGATATCATAACCGCTGTCAAGTAGCCTGTGATTGAGGTTATTGCGCATTAAGCGGGCTAAAGTTGAAAGGGTGTGGCCGAAGTTGGCCTGCGAATATTCTAAATCTTTTTTCATTTTATTAGTTGAATATACAACTAATATTATTACATGGGACAAATCATTAATTGCGATTTGTTATTAAATTCATTTGCAGATAATAATTTAATCGAATTCAATCCCTCGGGGTTGTTTTTCTTTTTTGTCTGAATCACCCCTGCCTGCCCCTTTTGTCTGAATCACCGATTAGCACTGATTAAAGGATTGCACGGAATTCATGTCTCTCACTACCAATTTTCAATTATGACTCAGTTCATTGCAGCTACGATATTTCACATTTCTTCATCAGTGGCATCAGTGTCATCCTCTTGAATCCTTGATTCTGCCTTCTTCCCATCTGTGACATCGGTGCCATCCGTTTCATCCGTGATTCTGTCATTTTAATAGGGGGCAAATTGATCGACAGAAACGGAAATTGCTGAAATAATTTCTCCAAATTCTTATTTTATTTTTTTTGAAAAGCGTGATTTTGAGGCAGGAACCAGATTTGAACAAGTCAAAACTACAAAAGATTTTCTCAATTGTAAAAGATTTATTTCTTTTGTTACTATGTCATGGGAAGTATTATCAATATTTCTAGAGCTTCAAACTCATATGCCTTTTACTTGTTTTGAGCTTTCGTTCGCTCCACGACCTACTATTTGCAGGAACGGCCATTAAAATAGAAAAAAAGGGGCTGATGTACAGCCCTTTTTTTGATGATTTGTTTATTTAGTAATGCAGCGAAACGCCAAAGGCAATTTGCTGATAATCTTCAGGATCACCCTGGGATTTCCAGTAATAGTCCTGCCATGAGCCATGAATACTGGTTTTCAATTCCTCGATTGTTTTACGGCTTACATTTCTCTTTGATAAGAATACACCTGTGATTCCACCGGATTGAATGAGCTCATTGATTTCCTTATTCTTTTTATAGCCAACTACAATATGTCTTCCCAGTTTTCTAATTAATTCAGGGTTTGCCTGTAAAATGCTGTTTACACAAAATACGGTACACCCCCCTTTCTGGGATTTCGTATATTCTCGAGATTCGAATTTAACTATATATCTTCCCGAGGGTAATCTATCAGGATCCCATTGTGTTGTGTATCTACCAGCTTGAACGTCTTGTTGCCCGCTTAACAAATCTTCTACTTCCCTACCCATTATGTCATAAATCCGCAGACTTGCTTAAAATAAAAGCGATACAGATGGCCGAAAAGTTTTGATCGGGGTTGTGAAAACTCAAGAATAGCCAGTTTGCCGCCAGGTTTGAGCACTCTCTGGAACTCTCTGGCCGCGACCTCATAGTGGCCGATATTGCGGAAACCGTAGGAAATGGTAAGGGCATCGAAGCTGTTATCTCCGAAAGGCAGTGCCTCTCCATCTCCCTGCACAAATGTGATATTCCCGGCCTGACGGCGACGGGCTTTCTCCCGGGCGAGCAGGGTCATATTGTAGGCATAATCCAGTCCGATTACTGCTGCGTCAGTGTACCTTTTCAGGATGGCGAACCCCACATCGCCGGTCCCGGTGGCCAAATCCAGCACGTGCTGTCCTTTCTCAAGTGTGAGACTTTTCACTAACTGTCTCCGCCAATACAGATCGACTCCAAAACTCAGGAAATGGTTTAGAAAATCATAGCGCGGCGAGATGTCTTCGAACATCTGCTGCACGAATTTTTTCTTTTCCTCGCCACTGTGTATAAATTCTGTCATGGATTCCTTCCGGTTTGATCCGTCATTCCAAATCTGTACCAGTTCAGCACCGGCAATGCAGTAAAATTAGGGAGTTTTGGCAGTGGATAGCTAACGGTACAGCCTGTGCCGTGCACGATCTCATAGCGATTTAATCCGTCTATGTCGGCAATTGCCCAGCTACACAGGGCGAGACGATTCGGTTAATTCACTGCCGCTTAGGGCGGGGTAGTTCATTTTCAAAGGCGGATCGAAGAAGAATTGAATATTACGGAAAGAATTTTATGCTAAAAAACCCTAGCCGCCATTTAGAATGATCTGTATCAACAGAATGACATCAAGGACATTTATTATCCCGCTGTTATCCAGATCAGCTGTGATCACTTGCAGCGTTGTCGGTTCTTCTCCCAGAATAATATCAATTATTCCTACAAGATCCAGTATATCTATGATAAAATCTCCATTTACATCTCCGATAATATATTCCTGATGGTAGTAATTAGCGCCCATATCTGCAATCGTTCCATCAGGGTCCGGCTGAGAATTTGGATCTCCTG
This sequence comes from uncultured bacterium, assembly GCA_964543505.1. Classification (GTDB taxonomy): domain Bacteria; phylum Fidelibacterota; class Marinisomatia; order SCGC-AAA003-L08; family JACNLC01; genus JAADGM01. The sequence goes on from CAZIYQ010000076.1 coordinate 9,533, forward strand.
CATCGATACAGGGACTGTCTGCAGAAAGATTATAAAGCCCGTCTTCAATTTCGAATAATGGGTTTTCATCAATATTCTCATGATCGATCAGATTTAGTTCTACATCAAAGTCGTCAAGGGTATTTGTCCAGTCTGAATATGAAATCTCGATCTCATAAGGATCCGACAGAAAGTCATACAGACCAATGTCATTTGGCCAATTATCCCACATTATACTATTTATAACTTATAACGGCCAAATATGTGGTTCCATCACTGAACAGATAGATACCACCACCGTATTGAAATCCGATATTACCACTTATTGTACAATTCTTTATAAAATTATTATTATTTAATGAAGAGTAGTAAATTCCTCCTCCATAGAAACTTGTATTATTGGTAATCTGAATACGCTCAATCTCTAAAAAAAACGCATCTGAATAACTGGGTATATAAATTCCACCTCCAAATTGAGAGTTATTATCATTCACGACCAAACCGGATAATTTTAATGAGTCTGATGGGGAACCCCCGGAGCAATCAATCCCACCACCTGAACCTTCTTCCACCGAATTTCCCGAAACTGATGAGTCATGAGCTCTGATTTCAACGGTACCAAGGGCACTTATGCCACCCCCTGAATGTCCTGCTGTATTATTGTCAACATGAACCTCCTCAAATATTAAAGTAGATGTAGAAGCATGAATCCCACCGGCTGAAGCAGTACCTACATTATTACTTATCTCCACATCCGAAAATGAACCGGTAGACTGCGATATATCAATCCCCCCGGCGATGATTGCTGTATTATTTTGTATAAGGACATTGCTTAAATATATATCGGAAAACGAACAATTTATACCGCCTCCCATTTGGATACTTAAGCTATCTGGAATTAAAGTATTATCCGATATTATGGAATTTGATAAAAATACGGTTGAATAGGATATTTTTAAACCCGCACCAAATCCGGACCCGTGAATTACATTTTCATAAATATGAATATTCTGGATTGTGACATTTGAGTCTTCGCACCTCACACCGGCGCCACCATTAAAAACGTATTCCCCTTCCTGTCCTTCTGGCACTATATTATTAAAAACATCGATATCACGTAGAACCGGGTAAGCGAAGAAGCAGCTTATTCCAATCCCCCTATTTTCATAGTCAACAACTCCCTGATTATCCCGGACTATTAGATCTTCCAGGAGCGGACCTGAGTTACCAACAGAGATCCCCGCACCCATCGCATTTTGACCGTTTCTGATTGTAAAATTCCGAATAACAGTGTTTGTATCCCATGGTTCGGATAAATAATAAGGTTGATATAGAATTCCTATTACCCTGCCTGACGCATTACCATCAATGATAGTCTCGGATTTATCCTCACCGATTAATTTTATGCCTTGTTTATCAGGCCAGGAAATATTCTCATAGTAGATGCCGTTGCTGACAAATACAGTGTCATAATCCTGAGAATCTTCAAACGCCTGTTGGATCGAAGGGTAATCAGCAGGCACATGTAAAACCGTTGCATTGAGATAAGATAAAAGAAGACTGCTTAGAACACACAGTATTCCGATTCGGTAAAACATTGGACTTCCCTATAAAAAAGAAAATTGCATGGTTACTTAATCCAATATATTTCTCATTCCACCAGCAGCAGTTTTTGAGTTTTGGTGAAAACAGGTGTCTTCAATTTCACGGACTTCCCGGGTTTTATCAATGCACAATCCTATTATTTCTGTAGTTTCGTTTGGTTGATGAAGTAGGTGGTTATTCCGGTCTATTCGGACAGCATTCCGGCGCTTGTCGGACAGCATTCCGGAAGTAGTCGGACAGTAAAACCGCCAACTGTTTCAAACTGCTGATTTTCACCACATGTCCGATACAGCCAATTGTCAGATGGCAATTAAAATAGTTAATTACTTATAAGCAGGCCGAACAAGCCACCAGTGTTATTTCCGTCGTCTGATTAGAAGTAAGTGTGACAGGTTCATGGTAAGAAATATTCCCTGGGCCAATACAACAAACTTCTGCATCTACATAATAATCGCCAGGATCAAGTTCAAAACTACATTTTCCGGTTAAATCCGTTTGTTTAATAATGTCTTCCGGTACGATTGTAATTGATATACCAGGAACGGCTGAATCATCAGTTGAATTATCTATTACAGAAACTGTAAGAGTTCCTTTATTAGAATCAGCAGATTCTATATCGCAGCTTGACACAAAGAATAGAATAAATATTGAGATTATAATTCTAATAGAACGATTCATA
>CAZIYQ010000077.1:0-11785 GCA_964543505.1 uncultured bacterium
GATCTTTGGCAACATCGAAATACATCTCAATATGAGCGTTGAAGCCGAGGTCTTCGAGCCGCTGCGATTCGCGCAGGGCATAGCGCCGTGTTTTCCAAGCGGATACCTGAATGGTATAAGCATCTGCTTCAGGCTTTGGAGAGATTACCTGATGACTTTGAGCACTCTGTTGAGTACTAATTTCATGAGGTTGTTCAACCGGCAGCTCTTCAGGTTCAGTTTCAATTGGTATATTTTCTTTGGGCTTCGGGATCACTTCCTTTTCAGTCGAGCTGGTATCTACGGCGGCTTCAACGGGCTGGACTTCAGTTATGGGCTCTGGTTTGGTTTCTTCTTTTTTAGGTGGCGTTTCTTCCCGGGCAACTTTTTCGCTGTCAGCCGTCTCCTCCACAGCGTTTTCAGCCTCCGTTTCTGCAGGGACAACACTGTAATAGTAACCTTTTTTATCCAATTCCTTATTGAATTGATCCATAACAGAAACCAGAATGTCATAGTCTCCGATGACATCGGGATTGAACAGAGCTTTGTCATTATCCACCAACAGGAAAGCTCGGCTGCCCTTCGGTTTGGCCAGAAAATACCATTCATACGAAACTTCTCCGGTAATCAGCTGATCGGAGGAATAGGTAATCTTGATGGTTTTGCCCAATGAAATGGTCTCACGATCGATTTTCTTGCCACAGGAAACGGCAAGGATCAGGGCCAGAAGAAGTAAAAATGAGTGTATATTGAATTGTTTTTTCATCTGTCAATGGCTATATATTAGCGATTAATTCACTCTCTGAAAAGAAAAAGGATATCTCTAATTTAGCATTTTCATCACTATCGGAACCGTGAACCGCATTTTCACCCAGACTGCTGGCAAAATCTTTGCGGATGGTTCCAACTGCAGCATCGGCGGGATTGGTAGCCCCAATTGTCTCCCGCCATTCAGCAACTGCATTCGCTTTCTCCAACGCTAAAACCATGCATTCCCCTGATGACATGAAATGGGTCAGTTCATTGAAGAAAGGGCGTTCTTTGTGGACAGCATAAAAGCCTTCCGCCTGGGCTTTGGTCATGCGGATCAGTTTTGCACCGAGAATCGTGAATCCTGCTTTCAGGATGCGGTCATAGATCTGACCGGTAAAGTTATTCCGGACGGCATCCGGTTTGATGATGGCAAATGTTCTGTTGTTCATATTTCCTATTTAATTTAAACTGTATTGTCAAATTTAAGGCGGTGTTTAGCCGCCACGAGTCATTTATTGAGAGCTTTTTCCATGGTTGCGCCAATGACGGCCGGAGTTTCACAGACGGCGATCCCCACTGCTTTAAGCGAAGCCATTTTATCAGCGGCAGTTCCTTTTCCTCCTGAAATGATAGCACCGGCATGACCCATTCTTCTTCCGGGAGGAGCCGTTTGACCGGCAATGAAAGCCACGACCGGTTTTTTAAATTTATTTTTGACGATCCATTGGGCGGCTTCTTCCTCAGCGCTGCCTCCGATCTCACCGATGAGTACGACGCCGACGGTCTGGTCGTCGTCCTTGAAGAGCTTCAACAGATCGATAAAATTCGAACCGATGATGGGGTCTCCGCCAATCCCGATGCAAGTGGATTGGCCAATGCCTCTCTCCGTCAGCTGGTGTACAGCTTCGTATGTTAGCGTTCCTGATCTTGAGATGACTCCGACACCGCCCCGTTTATGAATGAATCCGGGCATGATGCCGATTTTACCAACACCGGGTGTGATAACACCTGGGCAGTTGGGACCGATCATGCGTGTATTTGAGTTGTTGAGTGCCAATTTTACAGGAACCATATCTGCTGTGGGGATGCCTTCGCTAATACAAACCACCAGCCGCATATCCGCCGCGATGGCTTCCAGTACTGCATCCCCTGCGAAGGCCGGGGGCACAAAGATCACGGATGAATTACCACCGGTTGCATCGGCAGCTTCTTGAACGGTGTTGAAAATGGGCAATCCGTTGGCATCTTTCTTACCACCCTTACCCGGAGTTACACCGGCAACCACTTTAGTTCCGTACTCAATCATTTGAGTGGTATGAAAAGCACCCTCTTTTCCGGTAATCCCCTGAACGATGAGACGTGTTTTTTCGTTTAACAGAATGCTCATGATTTTCCTCCTTTACTGGCCTGAACTACTTTTTCAGCAGCATCTTCAAGATTTTTTGCAACGATGAAATCGAGAGTTGAATGTTCGAGCATTTCACCTGCCTGAATTGCATTGGTACCCTCCAGGCGTACGACGACCGGTACGGATACTTCGATCTGTCCCATGGCATCGATGACGCCCTGGGCTACCCTGTCACAACGCACAATCCCGCCAAATATATTGATCAGGATGGCCTTTACGTTTTTATCCGACAGGATGATGTTAAATCCATGAGCGACGGTCTCGGCGTTTGCCACACCGCCCACATCAAGGAAATTGGCAGGATCACCGCCGTAATGTTTGATAATATCCATGGTAGCCATAGCCAATCCGGCTCCGTTGACCATACAGCCTACATTCCCATCCAATTTAATATAGTTTAGATTATAACGACTGGCTTCGATTTCGGACTCCTGTTCTTCGGACAGGTCCCGCAATTCCCTAATTTCAGGATGCCTGAAAAGCGCATTGTCATCAAAATTGATTTTTGAATCCAGGGCAATGACTTCATCACTTGTTGTCACAACAAGGGGATTGATCTCCATCAGACTGCAGTCATAGCGTTTGAAAACTTTCCACAGGGCCATAAATGTTTTAATTGCATACTTTACCTGCTGACCCGTAAGTCCTAGTGCAAAGGCCATTTTACGAGCCTGAAATACTTTCAGATCCTGACCTGGGGTGATCCACTCTTTGACGATCTTTTCAGGTGTATTGGCCGCTACTTTTTCGATTTCCATTCCGCCCTCGGTGGAAACCATGAAAGCATACTGACTGCTGCTGCGGTCGAGGACAATCCCTGCATAAAGTTCCCGGGCAATATCCGAAGCTTCTTCCACAAGCAATCGCTGCACCAATTTCCCTTCAGGACCCGTTTGATGGGTGACGAGGGTCATGCCAAGCAGAGTTTCTGCCGCTTCTTTCACTCCCGAGGGAGAAACGATTTTCACGCCTCCGCCCTTACCTCTGCCGCCGGCATGGATCTGGGCCTTGACGACCAGTTTTTTAGATTTCAGCTTTTTAGCAGCTTCTACGCATTCCTCAACGGAAAAAGCGGCAAATCCCAGTGGTACAGGAACACCTGCATCTCTGAAGAGTGCTTTTCCCTGATATTCGTGAATCTTCATTTCTCTACCTCTTATTTAATCTTTTACGATAATCGAACCGGTTTCGCCGACGATGGCTTTTTCCACATTGGCGATGGAAGTAATAACAACTTTTTCACCGTGATGCGAAAGAAAATACAAAGCAGCTTTGATCTTTGGTGCCATGGTACCGGTTTGAAAATGCCCTTGCGTCAGATAAGTTTTTATCTCTGACGCCGTAGCCTTTATAATGGGCTGCTGATTGGTTTTGCCATAATTGGTGTAAATATTGTCCACATCTGTGATAATGAACATTTCTTTGGCTCGGATGATCCGCCCCAGCAACGCTGCTGTTTTGTCTTTGTCGATGACGCCGTCAAGGCCCTCAAGATGACCGTCTGCATCATTGTAGGCGGGGATACCGCCGCCGCCGCCGGCTATCATAATAGTTCCGAAATCAAACAAATGTTTGATGGATTTCCCATTAAATATGTACAGGGGTTCCGGCGAGGGCACAACCCTGCGCCATTCGCCAGGATCCTGCTCTTTGATTTGCCAGCCCTGTTCCGAACTGAATCTCCTGGCTTGTTCAGCCGAGTACCGCCGACCTATGAATTTGCTGGGATTTTGAATCGCCGGATCATCGCGGTCAACTTTCATCTGTGAAATAAACGTCACGACTTCTCTTCCCGAGTCCACAGCATAGAGTGCATTCTGCAGAGATTGCTGGATCATATATCCAATAGCGCCCTGGGTATTGGCCACCAGCACTCCAAGCGGTAAAGGCGGAATTTGGTCTGATGCAAGCTCGTTGCGCAAGAGTTCATCGCCCACCTGCGGACCATTGCCATGGGTAATACAGATCTTGTACTTTTTACGTACAAAATGCATTACGGCTTTCAGACTTTTCCGGGTATGGGCGAATTGCTGCGTAATGGTGCCCGATTCGCCCTTTGGTGAAAGAGCATTTCCACCAAGAGCAATAATAACGGAATTATTGTACTCTTCTCTCATATATTCCTTTAAATAATAGGAGCAGCCGTAGGAGGCTGCTCCTATTACAATTCAGAGTTATTATTTTGTGTAATCAGCCAGAACGTCCGCCAGATCAGGGTGTCCGATTTCCTGCAGATCATAGGTTACCCGAACGGTGGGGTGATTGATCTTTGTGATTCTGCGCAGGTCGATGGGAGTCCCGATGACAACCACGTCACATACTGTGTTATTGATGGTTGTTTCCAGGTCTTTCACCTGCTCATCGCCATAGCCCATGGCCGGCAGCAAGGTCCCTATATTTTCATATTTCTGGAAGGTCTCGCTTATTTTGCCAACGGTAAAAGGTCTGGGGTCAACGAGTTCAGAAGCGCCGAATTTTTCAGCAGCGACGACACCGGCACCATACTGCATTTCGCCATGGGTCAATGTGGGTCCGTCTTCTACGACCAGTGCTTTTTTACCAGTGATCAGGGAAGCGTCTTCCACAGAAATGGGAGAGGCTCCATCGATAATTATGGCTTTGGGATTGATCCTGCGTACATTTTGCCGAACTTCTTCCACATCCATGGCATCGGCAGTCTCGATCTTATTGATGATGACCACATCCGCAAGGCGCAGATTGGTTTCGCCGGGATAATAGGTGCTCTCATGACCGGGTCTGTGCGGATCGACGATGGTGATCAGCAGGTCAGTCTGATAGAAAGACAGATCATTATTACCACCATCCCAGAGAATGACGTCGGCTTCTTTTTCAGCCTGTCGCAGGATGGCTTCGTAGTCAACGCCAGCGTAAATAATGGTCCCTGTAGCGATGTGGGGTTCATACTCTTCCATTTCTTCGATGGTGCATTCATGCTTTTTCAAATCACTGATTTCAGCAAAACGCTGGACGGCTTGTTTTGCGAGATCACCGTAGGGCATGGGGTGGCGGATTGCGGCAACTTTTTTACCGGCATCCTTGAGTAATTTAGCAACCGCGCGCGTTACCTGACTCTTGCCACAGCCTGTTCTAACAGCACAGATGCCGATGACCGGTTTTGTGGATTTAACAGCGGTCCTTTTGGTTCCCATCATGGTAAAATCTGCACCTGCTGCATTTACGCGAGCCGCTTTGTGCATGACATTTTCGTGAGGTATATCCGAATAGGAAAAGACGACTTCATCCACATCGTGTTTGCGAATGAGGTCTTCCAATTCACTTTCGTCAAAAATGGGGATTCCGTTGGGGTACAATTTACCGGCAAGAACGGCTGGATATTTTCTACCATCGATGTCCGGAATCTGGGTGGCGGTAAAGGCTACCACATCATATTGTTCGTTGTCCCGGTAATAGGTGTTGAAATTATGGAAATCTCTACCGGCTGCTCCCATGATAAGGGTCTTTATCTTTTTCATAGGTATTTTTACTACTTTCTTTTGTTTTCGGTTTATTCTTCTTCCATGAATGGATAACGATAATTATGGGGCGGATCAAAAGTTTCTTTGATCGTCCGTTGGCTGACCCAGCGAAGAAGATTTAGCGGAGATCCAGCTTTATCGTTTGTTCCGGAGGCGCGTGACCCGCCAAAAGGCTGCTGGCCGACAACGGCTCCGGTAGGTTTATCATTGATATAAAAATTACCTGCGGCATTGACCAGTATCTTATTCGCCAGTAAAACGGCCTGCCGATCCTGGGCAAACACGGCCCCGGTGAGGGCATAGGGAGAAGTGCTGTCCACCAAATGAAGGACATCCTCCCAGTTGTCCTGATAAACATAAATGGTGACAACAGGCCCGAAAATTTCTTCTTCAATTGTCTTGAAATGAGGGTCTTTGGTCAAGATGGTCGTTGGTTCGACGAAATACCCTGTTGCGCTGTCATAACCTCCCCCCGTGATGATCTCTGCATCTGCTGAAGCTTTTGCATAATCGATATAAGATTTGATATTATCAAATGAATTTTTATCAATAACCGCATTAACATAATTTCGGAAATCATCCACCGATCCCATTTTTATGGATGCCACTTCACGGCAGTATTTCTCATTGAACTCAGACCACAAGCTTTGAGGAATGTACACTCGTGAGGCTGCCGAACATTTTTGCCCCTGATATTCAAATGATCCTCGGATAACGGCAGTAACCAGTGCATCCACATCGGATGAGGTATGAGCGACGATAAAATCCTTGCCCCCGGTTTCCCCAACAATGCGGGGATAGGTTTTATAATTGGCAATATTATTCCCCACGGTTTGCCACATTCCCTGGAAGGTCCCTGTCGATCCCGTGAAATGGATACCGGCCAGGTTTTCGTTGTTCAGCACAGGGTCCCCAACTTCGCTGCCGGATCCCGGTATAAAATTGATGACACCATCGGGCAATCCCGCCGCTTTAAATAATTGCATCAGAAAGTAGGCGGAATACACGGCTGAAGAAGCCGGCTTCCACAGCACAACATTCCCCATGAGTGCCGGAGAGGAGGGCAGGTTTCCTGCGATGGAAGTGAAATTAAAAGGAGTCACGGCGAATACGAATCCTTCAAGGGGACGATACTGGACCATATTCCACATACCATCGGGAGAGTAGGGCGGCTGTTCGGAGTAAATCTCCTCCATATAATTCACATTAAAATTAAAAAAATCGATCAGTTCGCAGGCGGCGTCAATTTCTGCCTGAAAAGCATTTTTACTCTGGGACAACATTGTGGCAGCGTTGAGAATGTCGCGATGGGATCCGGCCAGGAGCACGGCCATTTTCTTGAAAATAGCGGCCCTATCGGTCCAAGGCATATCAGCCCAGGTTTTGGCAGCTTGCAGCGCGGCATCCACTGCCATCTGGACTTCTTTGGCTCCGGCTTTATGATAAGTAGCGAGAATATGCTGATGATCGTGGGGAATCCGGCAGGTTCCGGTGCGGCCGGTTTTGATCTCTTTTCCAGCGATGATCAGTGGAATCTCAAATGTTTTTGATTTTAACTCCGCCAGCTTCGCTTTTAAAGAAGCCCTCTCCGGTGAGCCGGGAGAATAGCTTTGAATGGGCTCATTGGCTGCCGGAGGTGATGTTATGATCGTGTTGTTCATTTTAAGCCCTAAATTGTTCAAATATTAAAAAATCGGTTAAAAACAGGCCTTAAAATTATCCAATTTGGCATCTGCTGAACAAGACAAAAGGCAGGCTGAAAATAAATGTTTGGGTAGCAAAATAGATCTGTTATCAGCTGACAATTTTTAGCGATGAACCAGTTTGGATTTATGAGTAACGGGCTACAGCCTTCGTTCGTTCCTATGGAGCTAATCATGGGCTGAGATCGCCGGTTAACCAATATAAATCAGGGAAGTCAAAGGGTCGTTATGAAATTGGAAGGAGCAAAATGAAACTAAAATCAACACTTCGTATTTCGATGTTACTCATGGGAGCCCTGCTATTCGCAGCGCCTGTATATGCCTCTCATGGCCGACATCACAACAACCACGCCAGGGAACACCAACGCCATCATCATCAAGGGCAGCATGAGCAGGAATTTTTCTTTGGTTTTCCAGGACCGCCTGCACAGAGTTGTTGCAATTCACGACCCGGTCGAAATGGCGCTTGCTGTGGGAACAAGAAGGTCTGGATTGATGGGTATTGGGATTGGTTCAGAGGAGGCTACCTTTGGGTAGAGGGTTCATGGACCCGCCGGCCGTCAAATTGCCACTGGGTAAAAGGACACTGGAAATATAAAAAACATCACTGGGTTTGGGTAGCGGCGCACTGGTCGAAACACTGATCTAAAATACTCCAAAAGCAAGTGTGATTAGAAAAACCCCCGATGAAAACATCGGGGGTTTTTGTGTTGGTTGCATCTGCAGACGGCTCACAACTTCTGGAAGAAATCGTTGCCTTTGTCATCGGTTAAGATGAATGCCGGGAAATCTTCAACTTCGATTTCCCAAACAGCTTCCATGCCGAATTCCTCAAAATCGCGGACCTTCACGCTTTTAATGTTTTCCTGTGCCAGCAATGCAGCAGGGCCGCCGATGGAACCAAGATAGAATCCGCCATTTGCCTTGCAGGCATCGATGACCTGTTGCGAACGATTGCCCTTGGCGATCATGACCAGGGATCCGCCATTTTTCTGGAACAGATCAACGTAGGGGTCCATTCTCGAGGCTGTGGTGGGGCCGAAAGAGCCGGAGGGCATCCCTTCTGGTGTTTTGGCCGGCCCCGCATAATACACAGGGTGCTCCTTGAAATAATCCGGCAAGCTCTGACCTGCATCGAGCATTTCTTTAAGGCGGGCGTGAGCCATATCTCTGGCCACGATGAGTTTGCCTCTAAGGAGCAGGGGCGTCTTTACTTCGTATTTGGACAGCTCCGACAGGATCTCGGGCATCTTCCGATTCAGGTTGATACGAACGGGATTAGTTCCCAACCCCTTTTCATCAGTCTCAAGGAATCGGGCAGGATCGAGCTCCAGCGATTCCAGCCAGAGGCCGCTTACATTGATCTTTCCCAAAATGTTGCGGTCGGCAGAGCAGGAAACTCCCATGCCAATGGGGCAGGAGGCTCCGTGCCTCGGCAGGCGCACGACCCGCACCGTATGGCAAAAATATTTACCTCCAAATTGAGCCCCTATGCCGATCTCACGAGAGGCCTGCAGCAGCTCTGCCTCCAATTCAGGATCCCGGAAGGCCTGTCCGGAGAGATTCCCGGTGGTTGGCAGATGGTCATAATATCCTGTGGAAGCCAGCTTAACCACTTTCATAACGGCTTCGGCAGAGGTTCCCCCAATGACAAAGGCGAGATGATAGGGCGGGCAGCCGGAGGTCCCCAAAGATTTCATTTTTTCGATGAGAAATTTTTTCAAACTCTGCGGGTTCAGTACGGATTTTGTCATCTGATACAACATGGATTTATTGGCAGACCCTCCGCCTTTGGCCACAAACAGAAATTTGTATTCATTGCCCTTGGCAGCGTGGATATCAATCTGTGCCGGCATGTTGTTGCCCGAGTTTTTTTCTTCATACATACTCAGGGGCATCACCTGTGAAAAGCGGAGATTGTCTTCCTGATAGGTTTTGTAGATGCCCTTCGACAGGGCTTCGGCATCATTGCCATCAGTAAGCACTAGATGCCCTTTTTTTGCAAAGACGATGGCCGTTCCCGTATCCTGACAGATGGGGAGTTTCCGTTTTGTCGAGACAATGGAATTTCGCAGCATGATGCGGGCTACCATGCGGTCGTTATCACTGGCTTCCGGGTCTTTCAGGATTTTTGCCACGTATTCCTGATGGGCAGGTCGCAGTAAAAAATTGACATCGTGCAGGGCTTGTTTCGCCAGAACGGTGAGGGCTTCGGGCTGCACCTGCAGATAGGTCTCACCGTTGATGCTTATGGTGGAGACGTATTCTTTGGACAGCAAATTATAGACGGCGTCGTCTTTCAAAACGGGAAAAGGTTCTTTATAAGTGTACGGCATTTCATCCTCCATTTTAAGTCGGTAAATAAGATCGATAGATTCTAAATTAATTAAATTAGAATCTGATCAGATACGGAAAATTACAGAGCGTCGGGAGAAATTCCCGCAGGATTTCATCGGAAAATACGCGCTTGAAAGCCTGATGCCAGTTGATGGAAGCCACCTCTCTTTTTAGTTCGACGTTGACCTACCCACCATAAACGCGCACTATTTTCCAGAACTCATCCACCAAATCAAACATCAGGGTCACGCTGGTGGAATCCGTTTGAAACCAGAATTCGGTTTCTGCATCGGGGCTTAACCCCTTAAATTCCCTTCACAAATGAGCGAAATATTACATCATTAGAGAAATTTTTGAATGAGTCCGGACACTGAAATCATAAGCCATGAGCATGCCGGGTCGGTTTTGCTGCGCCGCAGTTATCGTGCAAAATACATGAGGATTACCGTCAAGGGAGATTGTTCGGTGCAGGTGACAGTACCCCCAACCGCAACTTTCCGCCAGGCCAGGAAATTTTTCATCTCCCGGCAGGACTGGGTCCTGCGGCAACTGCAGCGGATGAAGACCCTCCGGGATGAGAGATCCGTCAAAAATACACTGCCTGACATCATTGACAGAGTGGAGGCCCGACGGCTGCTCACCGGGCGGCTTGAAGCACTGTCAAATAAATTTGGGCTGCCTTTTAACCGGCTCTCTTTCAAAAATCAGAAGACCATCTGGGGCAGTTGTTCTGGCCGTAATAATATCAGCCTGAATTATAAGCTCCACGCCCTGCCTCCGCATTTACAAGATTATGTGCTGGCCCACGAGCTGGTTCACACTGTCGTCAAAAACCACAGTCAGGAATTCTGGGCTGTCCTTGAAAAGAAGATCCCGGCTGCCAAAGCCTTGGGCAGAGAGCTGAAGACATATCGCCTGCGCTGATGAACGACCTTCACCTGTGATAAATCCACCGAGTCAGCAACCCGATTTCCTTAGCCTGCCGGAACTGGGCTGGACAGCCGAATTTGCTGCGGACTATGCGCCCTATCAAAAAGATTTTGAGGTCGGCCGCGTTGCGGTAGTGCATCGGAATTTATGCCGGATCTTCACCAAACACGGCGAGCTGGAGGCGGCCATCTCACGAAAGCTGCAGACAGATCTCACCGACGAAACGGGCAAAACCCGCTTTCACCTCGTAGAGATAGCCCAATTCCCGGTAGTGGGGGACTGGGCCCTCATCCGCTATTCAAAAAAAGATGGAAGGGCTTTGGTTTATGGCATCCTGCCCCGCCGGACAAAAATCTCACGCAACGACCCCGGCCGGAAGACTAACGAGCAGGTGATCGCCGCCAATATCGACACCGTCCTTCTGATCATGGCGCTGAACCTGGATTTCAATCTCCGCAGGATTGAGCGTTATCTGGCGATTCTCTACAATAATGCCGTTGATCCCGTTATCATCCTCAATAAGACAGATCTGGTAAAAAACGCCAGGGCACAAGCTAAAAAAGTGCGGGATGTTGCCGCAGGGGTGCCGGTGATCCTGATATCAGCACTAAAAAATAAAGGGCTTGCTCAACTTAAGCCTTACCTCATTCAGGGCCGGACGTGCATTTTTCTGGGTTCGTCAGGAGTGGGCAAAACGACCCTCATCAACACCATCATCGGTGAAGAGAGATACGCGGTTCAGGAGATCTCCGAGCGTCGCGACCGGGGTAAGCACACGACCTCCGCACGGGAGATGATCGTCTTCCCAAACGGCGGCATCATTATCGATACACCAGGGCTGCGACGCATTGACCTGTGGCATGACCAGGCCGGTTTCGACGATGTCTTTGCCGACATCATCGAGTTGGCTGCTTCCTGCAATTTCCGGAACTGTACCCACACTTCCGAACCCGGTTGTGCCGTTCAGGCAGCCGTCGAGAGCGGTAGTATCAGTCCTAAACGCATTGCAAATTATCGAAAATTGCAGACTGAATTATCAGATGCGGGCCGCAAATTGAAATACCGCCAATACCGCCGGGCCAGGATCAGTCAGAAGAAACAGGATCGAAAAGAAGCCAAAAATGAACAGCACGACAGGGAGGAATAGAGGGTGGTAATTACTTAGGGTTCAAATATAA
>CAZIYQ010000078.1:0-11761 GCA_964543505.1 uncultured bacterium
ATATTATTGAAGGATTGGAATCCGGTGCAGATGATTACCTGACAAAACCCGTCAACAAGGCCGAGCTGATTGCACGTCTTACAACCGCTACCCGCATTCTTGAGCTGGAAACGAAACTAAAAAAAGCTAATGATGAGATCTTACAGCTCTCTATAACCGATCCACTTACCGGTATTTTTAATCGTGGCCACATGGTTCAGCAATTGTCCAAAGAACTGGTCAGGGCTGGTCGCTATTCCCGTCCTTACTCCATTATACTCGGAGATATCGATCACTTTAAAAAAGTAAATGACACACATGGTCATTTAGCAGGAGATGCCGTCCTTAAAAGTTTCGTGAATTGTATGCAAACTTCCTGTCGAACTGATGTCGATCAGGTTTTCCGTTACGGTGGTGAAGAATTCATCCTATCCCTCCCAGAGACGACACTGGAAAATGCCTTGATCCTGGCAGAGCGGATACGCAAAAAAGTATCAGAAGATGTCATCACCTATTCAGGAAAGGACATTCAAATTACGGCCAGTTTTGGTGTTGCAGGGTTGCACCCCACTAGTCTGAATTCACAAATTAAACAAGAAGCTGTCATTAAACTTGCAGACGAATATCTTTATAAATGCAAAAATGAAGGTCGCAATAATGTTCAGGGCGGATATCTGGAATAATGACCTTCCGCCAATCGCAAGTTCCCACCAAACAGCCTCAAATTCGTAGAAACTCATTTTCCCGACATTATGCATAAGCTTTATTTAGTCGTTAACCCGCATGGCGGTAAATGCAGAGGCAATGCCATACTTGAGAAGGTAAAGCCGATCTTTGAAACTGCGGAAATCGAATTAGTGATCAAAAGCACCCGCTATGCAGGGCATGCAAGAGCAATGATCAACTCACTGGACTTGACCGGGTTTGACGGATTTTGCGCCATTGGTGGCGACGGCACAATGCATGAACTTGTCAATGGTCTGTTGACACGATCCGATAATAAACGAATTCCCATCGGCCTGATAACAGGCGGCACGGGAAATTCCTTCATGCACGATCTGGATTGTCTCGATCCGATCGTAGCTGCCAAGAGAATTATTACGGGCCGCAAGAGAAAACTGGATATAGCGAGGGTCGATGCCGCCGGTGAGATCATCTATGGATTTAACATTGTGGGTTGGGGACTGCCAACGGATATCAATCTCCTCGCAGAGAAAATGCGCTGGCTGGGGGGACAACGTTATAATGTTGCCTCATTGATTGAAGTCTTAAAAAATACACGCCGATTGGCCAGGATCAGTATGGATGATCGCAAAGTCGCCGGTGATTATGGATTCATCCTCGGTTGTAATACCATTCATACAGGCAATGCCATGAAAATGGCACCCCTGGCGCAGATCGATGACGGGCTTATCGATTTGATTATCGTTCGCAAAGCCAGCCGCTTTAAACTTTTAAAACTATTTACGAAGATCTTCAAAGGAGGTCATGTGGGTGACCCTGTTGTGGTCTATCATCAGGTCAAAGAATTTTCAATTGTCCCTCTTGAAGATCATATCTTGAATATCGATGGTGAATTGGTGGGCAGCACGCCAATCCACGTAAAAATGCTGCCTGGCGAGATCGACGTTCTCATCTAAAACTGGCACTGTCCGCCTATAAAATTTTCCAGTTACTGAATTTTATTAAAAATTGAATTTATATAAGAATTCAATGAGTAAAATTTTGACAAGGCTCCCTAAATTTATCCTTCGTCATGGAACAGCTAACACTCGGAATAATAGAAAAATCAAAAGTTAAAGTCATTGCCTCATCTGCATTTAATTTCCGCATTGAACTTGTGGAGAAAATCGGCAAAGATGATATGCCTGATCTCGTTGGGGTTTCTGAGGATATGGCCAAAATTTTCGGTAAACAGGCTTTGTTGACGAAATCTAATATCAAAAAATATTTCAACAAGGACACACTGCCATTTGTTGCAAGGGAAAAGGGGCACATCATCGGTTATATAATCGGCGTTCCCTTAGAACATTTCAAAAACGAATCTTGGTCGCACTTTGATATCAATCTCGGTAAAAATAATACACTCTATACTTATGCTTTCGTTTTTAAAGAGAAATACCGCAAAAAAGGCGGTTACGCAAAAACTTTAAAAAGGATATTTATCAACTGGAGCCGCAGGCAGGGCTACCAATACATCACCGGTCATACTCAGCAGGGAATTGCTAGTAATTTCTCTCATAAAACCGAGATCGTAAAGGTTTTCCTGGACTGGTACGGTTTGGGCGTTCCTTTCGAATATTACCGCCGCCCTTTAAAACAGATTAACCATTGATGGATGGATTGCACGATGTTACAATTGCTTATTATCATCACAAATCAATAATTTTATAAACTTCTGGCATGATCTTAAAAAAATTCTCTCCACTACTGCTCCTACTGCTGGCCTTTAATTTTGGCGAATCCCTTTTTAGTGTTTACCTCAATGCGGGTCCCGCTGAGGGTTACGATAAATATTTGGTTCTTGATCCCGACATTAGCTATACTGGCGGGATCGGAGTGTTTGAAGGCTCCGTTTTCATCGAAGGTAATGGTGCCGTTATTGATTTGCAGGAGGGTAGCGGAATCTGGGTTTACGGTGAAGGGGAAACGGTCGGTACCCTCGATATTCGACAGTGCAGCATACTAAATGGGGGCTTTTACGGCATCAATTATGCCGGTATTGCCTCTGGTTCCGTCGTGAACTGCAATCTAATCAATGATAATATGGGGCTGCAGTTGATGGATACCGTAATGGTCTCAATCACCAATTGCAATCTGATCGCTAATCAAACTTATGGTCTGGCGATTTATTCTACAGACCCGACGGCGGTGATTAGTTACTGCAATGCCTGGAACAATGGTGAAGACTATATGGAAAATTGCCCCGGCTGAGGCAATATATGGACACCGTTGGTGCCCCTCCCCGGAACCGGACTCATCACTGTTGATCCGCAGTTCGTTAATCCCTCGGAAATGAATTTTGATTATATGGAGACTTCCTCATGTATCGATGCGGGGAGCCCTGACCTCATAGATCCGGATCAAACCTGCAGCGATATCGGTGCAAATTACTTTCCTCAAAATCTTATTCCCACGGGCGATTGCAATGCAGACGATTTGTTGGATGTGATGGACATCATCACAATAGTGAACAATTGTATCCTATGTGAATTGGGTGACTGTATGGATTGCTTTTGTGGTGATGTAAATGAAGATGACAATGTTGATGTCATGGATATCATTCTGATCGTCAACAGCATTCTTTCCAACTGAACAGCTCAAAATATTCCCTTCGAGAACAAACCAAACACCCTAATCCCCGCGAATTGAAAGGGAACACAAAACCGAACCCCTCATATGCCTGAAAACTCCACTTTATAATGCTTTCTCAAAAGCGATAGAAAGATTTTATCCGGGATTATTTTACGAAATTTTAGGGACAGCTTCTGATCAAAGTGCCCAACCATATAACGAAAGGCAGGATTTTTCAGTTTAATGATCATGGCTATTTTCCGGGCGAATATTTGCGGGTCCTCCCCATTTTGTTCATCGTTCCGTATCACTTCCATGGCAGAATTAAAGGCTGTGTTCGTTGCCAGTTCTGATTCCGAATACGCTCTGTTTGCAGTAAATCCTGTTCTGAAATCACCCGGTTCGATGAGTACAACCTTGATATTCTGCTGGTGGCATTCCTGATATAGGGCTTCGGAAAAACCTTCGATGGCATATTTAGAAGCGCTATAGATGCTTTGAAAAGGCAAGCCCGCCAGTCCCCCGAGCGAACTTACATTGATGATCAGTCCTCTCTGTTGATTTTTAAATATGGGTAGAACCGTTTTGCAGATTGACAGGACTCCGAAAAAATTTGTTCCCATCAGCTGATGGGCTGCGGCGAGGGTTGTATTTTCGACGGCCCCGGCAATCCCCATTCCGGCATTATTGATAACCACATCTAAAGATTCTTCCTTCGCTGTGATCTGCCGGATGACGCTCTGAACATCTTCCTCTCGGGTGACATCAGCTTTAATGAGAGTGAACTTAAAGGAATTATTTTTATTCGAATACTTGTCAGGATTCCGGGAGATGCCATAGACTGAATACCCAGACTCTGTCAGCAGATTTGCGGTCGATAATCCGAGTCCGGAAGATGCTCCCGTTATGAGTACAACCTTTCGAGCTGATAACATTTTCAGCGGATCACGTGATACTTTCGGCCGGTTTCCACCAGTGCAGCCAGACAATAATCCAGTTGTTCCTGTGTGTGTGTGGCCATATAGCTGGTCCTCAATAAAGCTCTTCCCTCAGGGACAGCTGGTGAAACGATGGGATTGGTATAAACCCCTTTGTTCATTAATTCTTTCCAGACTCGGAAAGTTTTCATATCACTCCCAATGATAATTGGGACAACGGGTGTTTTGCTGTCACCGGTATCAAATCCGGCGTTGGTCAGATTCTCGCGCATGTAGGCTCCATTTGCCAGGGCTCTTTTCCCTCTGTCTGGTTCTCTCTGCAGGATTTCCAGCGCTTTGGTCACTGTCGCAACATTGGCTGGAGGTAAAGCTGCGGTGAAGATCATCGTCCGTGTGTGGTGTTTGAAATAGTCGATAACAGGTTCTTCGGAAGCGATAAAACCTCCAACGCCCCCCAGTGATTTGCTGAAGGTTCCCATAATCAGGTCCACTTCATCACTAAGGTCGAACTGTCTGCAAATACCTTCACCCTTGGGTCCAAAAACCCCAAGTGAATGAGCCTCATCGATCATGATCCTGCTATTGTGTTTATGGGCTGTTTTAACAAGGTCGGGTAGATTGACGACATCTCCCTCCATGCTGAACACAGCATCCGAAACGACCAGTTTGCCATGTCTTAAAGGGTATTTTTCAAGTTGATAATCAAGGTCGATCATATCGTTATGGGCATATTTCACGACTTCGCATCTTGAGAATCTGGCACCATCCACAATTGAGGCGTGATTCAAATCATCGCTGAACAGTAAATCTCCCGAACCTACAGAAGAGGCAATGACACCGAGATTAACACCATAGCCGGTTGAAAAAACCAGTGCTTTTTCTTTCCCCACAAAGGATGCGATCTTTTCTTCCAGCTCATTGTGAAGTATGAGATTACCATTCAACAATCTGCTGCCCGTCACACCGGAACCAAATTTTCGGAGCGCAGCCACACCTGCTTCAATGACTTCCGGGTGATTCGTCAGGCCCAAATAATTATTTGATCCCAGCATGATGATCTTTTTCCCGGATATGGTTACATCCGTAGCACCAAAATCATCTATGTTGGGGTAATAGGGGTAATAGCCCAGTGCTTTGGCGGTTTTTGCCCTGGTGAAGGCATACATTTTTATAAAGATATCATCAGAATTCTGCCACTGCTGCCGCATTGAGTGCATCTTCTGTTTCGTAATCGTTTTGAAAGTATTGAAAGACGACATTCCAGACATGGTAACATATCCTCCTTTAATTATAGCTAATAATTATCTTATGAACCTCACGCAACATTCACAACTGATGTTGTTCATAGTTCGCTCACATCTTTAATTTTTTCCTACAAAATAACTTCAAATGATTCTTATTAAATCTCTAATTCCCAACTGAACTATCAAGGGTCGCCGGCTGAATACCGGTATCGACCAATTGGTGATTATATTCGAATATCGAGTTCCTTATTTTTTCCGCTCAATGCCATAGAAAAATAGATCAAGCATGTTCCTGATGAGAGAATCTCCGTCGGATGGATTGCCCTGTGTTACCAATTTTGATTCCATCCCTTTCATCGCCAGAATAATTGAGTCACAGGTTTTTTGAATATTTTCAATCCCGAAAATACCCTTTGCACAGCCTTCGGTTAAAATATGATGAATGGTGTTTTCTTCAAATGATTGGAACTTATGACGCTCTTGACGAACGAAAGAATATTGATTAAGTAATTCATCTGTTAATGAAGAATAATAATTACTTAATTTTCTTAATGCAGCCATCCTCGCGAAAATATATTTGGATAGTTTCTCTTTTGGAGTTGCAGCATCAGCCATCACAGTCCAGACCCGCTGCCTTAATAGAAGGGCATCACGGTCAATCACCGCCTCAAAGATAGCTTCTCTGTTTTTGAAATAGTAATAAAGTGTGGATTTGGCCATCTTTGACTTGGTGGCGATATGGTCCATTGTCGTTTTTTGCCATCCAAACCGCGTAATGAAGAAACCAGCGATTTCGATGATGCGATTTATCTTTTCATCTCTGGTCATTCTGAATTTCCTTCGACTAAAGTTCTAAAACAGTCGAAAAGTAAGAAAGTTTCAGTATATGATGAAATGGAGAATTGAGCTGATTCGGATCAGATAATTCACTGATTAAAGGGAAAGCGCAAATCCCAATATATGGACATTGGTATAAATATTCTTTTCCCACTCGAGTGTCGCTTTGACCGGAATAGTGTCTTCTTCAATTCTGAACCAGACCACGTCTCCAAGGTCAGGTGGAGAATCCCCCACATACACCACATACAGCCCTCCGTGGCTTTTGTTAAGGGTCTGCACCATAACTTCTGAATCTTCATCTTTAGAATAAGTGACAAAATTATTCTCAGGATAACGTATCCATTTTCTTTTATTATTTTCCATGAACTAAATTTACACTGACTGATATATTATTATTTTAAAAATTCCATGAGAGTGTAATATATTTTGGAAAACTCATTGGAAGACTCATCCGTTAATTGCTGAATCGGTTTCGTCAAGCGATTCCAGCTTACATAAAAGAATATGAAGGTTGACATTGTTTATCGACCTACAAAAATGATTACAACTTGAAGTGTGAACCTGATGGGTGCTTACAATATACTTGACTGTGTTGGGCGTATTGAGATTATTTTATCATACTGATAGCAAAATATGAGAAATAATTATCCCCGAATTTTATCTAACAATTCATTCAGCCGCCGGACTTCCTCTTCAGAAAGATTATTCAGTAATGTATCAACTTTGAGCTCACAGGCAAACATATCATTGAGAAGGTCGTGACCCTTTACCGTGAGTTTAATATCTTTTTGACGCCGGTCGGCTTGGTTTTCAGTACGGCTGATCAAGTCTCTGCTGTGAAGGCGATCCACGATGCGACTGACATCTGAATTTTTATCCAGCATTCTTTCTTTGATGAAGGCGATTGAACAGGTTGTGGGTTCAAAACCCCGGAGTATTCTCAGCACATTATATTGTTGTGATGTCAATCCATGCCGCAGCATAAAAGTTGTAAAATTATGATTAAGCAGATTGGCCGTGTAGGTTAGATTGATGAGCCCTTTGTGAAACTCATTCCGAAATCTGCCTTTTAATTCGTCTTCAATTTTCACGAGACGCTTTGTCAATGGTTTTTATGGAAGTGCTATCATTCACTTTAAGCATAATAAATGGGGGAATCGGGCACAGAAGCTTGTTTGTGCCCGATGTAAAAAATGTATTAGAGTTTAATCAATTCAATGTTACAGGTAATCTCGATTTCGTTCCCGATCATCAATCCACCACTATCCATTACTGAATTGTAAGTGAGCCCCCAGTCCGTACGGTCCAATATGCCGGTTACTTTGAATCCAGCTTTCGTATTACCAAAGGGATCCAGAATGGTACCGTTGTATTTAACGTCCAGCGTGACAGACTTGGTTACACCATGCATTGTGAGATTTCCTGTTAATTTGTAATGATTATTTTTCGTCTTTTTAACTTTTTTACCATCAAAAGTAATGGTAGGGTATTGTGCAGCATCAAAGAAATCAGGAGATTTCAAATGCTGATCCCTTTTTTCACTTGCCGTATCAACGCTCTTAACTTGTATCGTAAATTTGGCCTTGGCATCAGAAAAATTTTCTTTCTCTGCTGTGACACTTCCGTCGAAATTGGTGAAGATCCCCTCTACCTCTGATATTAGCATGTGCGATACCGTAAATCTCACGGATGAGTGAGCCTTATCAAATCCCCAAGTAGCCGATTGTGCAAAGAGTCCGCTAAAGAGCATCAACACTGCGACCCAGATGAATCCTTTTTTCATTTCATTTTCCTTTCATTTTAATTGTGGTTGAAACGTGTGCTCAAATATTAACGTTATAACATTATATGTTCCAACATATATTATAATAATATTGAGAATACTTTGCAATTGTTGTGGGTTCATAGGCAAGCGGGCTGGTTTTTATTATTTTGGGGTTGAATCATAAAAGATATTTAACCCTACTGTTTATAATCTGATCCGGCAGGACCGTGGAGTATTCATATTAAGAACTGATTATTTTATTTCATCAGTCAAACTGTTTTTTAAATTTATTGAAAGCCTGGATGAGTTCTTCAAGATTTGATTTGAGAGCAGCTACGTCTCCTTCTAATTCTGAAATGCGGCAATGGATATCCTCTCCTTTTTTTGATTGAGTGACTCCCATTTCGTTGGCGACCCGGTCACTCTCGGAACCAAGAAGATGAGTATAGCGGGCTTCTTTTTGTCCTGGGATGCGCTGCAATAGTTGCACTAAGGGCTGGTCTCTTTTGGATCCCATCTGGTCTAGATACTCCCCAACTTGTGCAAGATCATCAAATTCATACATGCGATGCGAGCGGCTGCGCAATTCCCCCACTGTTTGAGCTCCCCGCAAAAGCAGCAACGTGAATAATGATAACTGTGCATCATTAAGGTGTAAAACTTCCCGTAAACGATGTGAATACTTAGGGACACGACTATCGCTCTTCCAGACTTTACGAATAAACTCCTGATCAATGAGAGATTGAACGGTTTCGAATACAACATCTTCATCATAGGTGACCACAGGATTCCGACTGGTTTTTTGATTGCAGGCATTCGCCAGAGCCTTCAAGGTTAGCGGATAGTATTCGGGTGTTGTAAGTTCTTTTTCTGCAAGAGCTCCAAGAACACGAATTTTCTCAGGGGTTAATTCAATCATTCGTCATTCTACTCCACTTTTATTATCATTATTTCCAATGAGATTTGTGTTGTTTCTAAATCAGTAATATTTCAGTGCAACCGGGTGAGAACTTATCATGCGTCTGTCAGTCGGGACAACGAAAATACGGCCGCTTCTTCATTAATACCCTTATTCCTAAGCGTTGAATTCATTCCAATATAATCTTCATGAATGAGATTAACCTCCTTCTTAACACTCCGTTACATTAAATCAATGCCGCAGGAGAATGCGGGTAAAATAACTTTGAATTAAGATATTTTAATCATTTTAAACAAGGATAACAATTATGAAATTGATTTGCTCATTCCTTATTATGTTTTCACTGGCGGCAGCAACCCCGGCCTCACAGCAAAGTAACAGCTTTACACTAATCGAAAAAAATGAGACCTCATCCGTTATCTTCTTTCAACTACCGCAAATTACACTTGAAACAGTGGATGATTATGTACGAATCGCGGGTGATGATCTGAAATATACCTTCGACGAGGGCATGCCCCACTTGCCTCAATTCACAACCGTCTATGAAATTGACCCCTATAAAAATTATCAGGTGGACTACACTATTACCGAAAGTCACATAATGGAAGACGTCATGATCTATCCCACTCAAAATCATCAGGACAGCGAACGGGGACAGTCACTTACCCTGGATGACAGTTTCTACCAGTCAACAGACCAATTTCCCAATGAAATTTTACAGGTAACTGACCCAATGATATTTAGGGGTATGCAGCTTATGGCCATCAATATCATCCCGTGCCGCTTTCATCCCGCAACAAATCAACTGGAAGTCTATGACCAAATCGAGCTGACCATAACGGAAACAGGCAACAGGGATAATTCGGCTTTCAGGCAGATGCCGCCATCCAGAACCTTTGAAGCCCTCTATCAAAGTTTGGTGATCAACTATGAAGATGACCGAAATGAAGAGTATCAGACTCCGGCTATTTTATACATCTGCGGTGGGAATTCCGAAAATAATCCCTACACGCAAAGTCTATTCGACTGGCGCCGTGAAAGAGGATATGTTGTCTATGCCGCCTCCACCAGTGAGACAGGGGGCAGTGCATCGCAGATTAAAAATTATATACAAACGGCCTATCAAACCTTCGACCCACCACCCGAATTCGTCGGCTTCATCGGGGATACAGGAGGAACATACGGAATTCCAACTTTTTTTGAATCCTGGTCCGGTTATGGCGGTGAAGGTGATCATCCTTACTCTCAACTCGTGGGGAATGATCTTTTACCGGAAGTCCTGATCGGCCGGATTTCCGTGAACAACACAACTGACCTCGCCAATGTTATCAACAAGACTATCAAATATGAAAAAGCTACCTATATGGGAAGCAATTGGTTTGAAAAAGCTGCCCTGTGCGGCGACCCCTCAAATTCAGGTATTTCAGTTGTCATCACGAATGAGTATATCGATAATATCCTGACCAATTTTGACATGGACGACATTCGGACAGATTATTCAGGCTCTTATGCAAGTTGGATGCAGAGTCAGCTGAATGAAGGCATCCTCTATTTCAATTATCGGGGATATTACGGTGTCAGCGGTTTTGGCAGCGGGAATATCTCGAACGCAAACAACGGTTATAAAACACCTTTCACAACCTTCATCACCTGCGGCACCGGTGGTTTTAACGGAACGGCGCTATCTGAATCCTTTATTCGTGCCGGAACCGTCAGCAATCCCAAGGGCAGTGTTGCAGCCATCGGAACTGCCACAACGGGGACCCACACGGGCATCAACAACATCATTGACATGGGTATTTATGACGGCATTTTCTCCGATGATCTGCACACCGCAGGAGCCTCCCTGGTTGCCGGCAAGCTCGCCCTTTATAACACTTACCCCTCAGATCCTGATCACAAGGTCAGTATTTTCATGTATTGGAACAACCTGATGGGTGATCCGGCTCTGGAATTGTGGACCGATACACCACAAATATTAACGCCCGAATACCCGGTAACTATTGGTGTGGGCAGTAATTTCTTGGAGGTCTTTGCGTTGGATAATTCCGGTGAACCTGTTACTGATGCCCTCGTGACGCTCACGAGTGATGATGAAAGTATATTTAAAAACAACTATACTGATTCCAATGGACGAGCCCTGTTAGCGCTTGATCCGGCTTTCAGTGGTTCTTTAAATCTGTGCATTACCAAAAGAAATTTCAAACCCTTCCTCGATGAGCTTACCGTCGAGTCAACGGGACCCCAGGTCAATCTGCTGAACGAAGATTTCGGTTTGGATGATACTGCCGGTAATACTGACGGTATTGTCAATAATGGCGAACAGATTGATATCACCATTGCTGTTTACAATTACGGCGATGAAGATGCTACCGGTGTCAATAGTGTTTTGACGACTGGCTCTGATCATGTGACAATCAATGATGCAGCTCATTATTTCGGCACACTCCCAACTGGACAATCACATGAAGGAAGCTTCATTTTCACTATCGCCCCGGAGACGGTTCAGTCTGAAGATCTGGAACTCCGCCTCGAAATGATGGACGATGCCGGACATGCCTGGTCCGCCCTCATCCCGGTCGTCGTACACGCACCGCTTCTCGTCGTCAGAAGTTATGATTTCAGTGATAGTTCAATGCTATATCCCGGTGCTACAGAAGGCCTGATACTGACTCTCGAAAACCAGGGAACAGTTGCGGCAAGTTCTGTCACTGCCCTCCTGACATCCTCAAGCAACTTGCTTACCCTATCACCGGAACAGTTGACATGGCAGGTTATTAAT
>CAZIYQ010000079.1:0-11726 GCA_964543505.1 uncultured bacterium
CAGTTCTTCGAGTATCAGCGCCTGCTGGGACTGGATCTGTGCCAGTTGTTGTTGTATGTCGATTGCTTCCATTTTAGCGCCTTTTCCCTGCCATAGTCATTTGAGCTTCGATAGGCAGCTCGGAGCCCCGGATTAACAGATTCCAGTACATCCAGCGGAACAGCATTTTCCCGTAGTGGTTCATTTTGGTTTCTTCAAGCAGCGAAAACGGCCCCACGCCCGGAAGGGGAAATTTCCCCGGCAGTGGTTCGGTGTCGTAATTAAAATCAATGAGGATGCCTTTCCCAAAACCGGATTCGATATAACAATTGGCATGCCCGTCAAATTTTGCCCGCAAGGTGCGACCCTCTATTGCGCATAAGAAATTTTCCAGCAGGATATCGGCCTCAAAATGTGCCACCGAACCCGCCTTGGAACTGGGCAGATTTGTAGCATCCCCGATGACGAAAATATTTTCGTGTCCCACTGCCTGCAGGGTTTCTTTATCGGTTGGAATGAAGTTCAACTCATCACCCAGTCCGGATCTGGCAATAGCCTCATCTCCCATATTGGTGGGAATGGTCACCAGCAGATCATAATTAACTTCCTTTTCATCCCAGGAGATAATTTTATTCGCTTCGGAGTCCACCCGGGCGATATTGAAGTCCGGTACCAGTTTGATATTTTTTTTATCCAAAAAATCGCCAAACACATTGGAAGCTTTGGGCTTGGTGAATGCACCCGGCAGGGGAGTAACAAATTCAATGTCCACCTTATCCCTGATCCCCTGCTCCGTGAGCCACCAATCCGCCAGAAAGACAAATTCGAGAGGAGCAACAGGACATTTTATGGGCATTTCAACGATGTTCAGCACTAATTTCCCGCCCTCCCAGTATTTCAGGAATTTGGAAAGTGCAACAGCACCTTCGATAGTATAAAAATCAAAGATGTTTTTGTGCCAACCCTCACCCATCAATCCTTCCGTTTCCTCAGCGTGGATTTTAGAACCAGTGGCAATGATGAGGTAATCATAGGGCAGGACTTTATCATCCTGCAGGTAAACTTTATTCTCTTCCGGAACAATGCGGTCGATTCCCGAAAAAATGACTTCTGCACTTGAGGGGAAAAAATCACGTTTGGGTTTAACTACATCCTTTTTATTGTATATACCAAAGGGGATGAATAGAAAGCCCGGCTGATAATAATGGGTCCCAAACTGATCCACAATGGTGATCTGCCATTCATCCTTATCGAGTACTGGCTCCAGCTTGTTCAGCATCATGGTTCCGGCAGTACCTGCACCGAGAATTACTAATTTTCTCATTTATTTTACTCCGTTGCCAATTTTATGTTAAGCATTATTCAAATGTTTTTAAATATGATTTCAAATCTCCGCACTTCTCAGGCAGCTTATAAACGGCACAGGTGCGGCAATCAATTTCCTGACATTTCGGGCCTTTTATTGAAACTTCCCAACAGGGTTGAGTAACAGAGTCGTAGGCATCGCAGTTCGAACGGACTTCCACCGAGCAGGGTTTGATTTTCCAGCAGGGTACCAGTGCAAACTGGGCCTTAATGCCTGCAATATTCAAACCCATATCATCGAGATACCGCCGGATGCACTGTAACCTTTTAACATCCACCTGGGAAAAGAGATGCCGGTTGGTTTTTGTTCTGAAAGGAATGAGCAAACCCTTGTCAATATACTGACGAATGGAATAAACGGTCGTCCCTGAAAGCTTAGCCGCAACTCTCAGAGTATAAACAGGGGCTGTCGTATCTAAATTATCTGTGTTCATTTATCAATTTATTTCTGCATTCAATAGTACAGATTTTCTGTACCTCACGGTGCGTAATTTAGAAAGCGGAATATTTGCCGTACAAGATATTTGGATAACTACATCCGTATTTTACATATTATTTCTGATATGTATTTATTATACGATAGTATTCTGTTAATAATCTTTTAATATATTGAATTGAAGTGTTCGAATATAATTCTTAAGTTCTTAATTAAAGTTATGTTCATCCTGTTTTAATTCAGCATGGCCAGCCAATAGGTTTTCTCCTGCAATTTGGTATTTTGACTTTGGAAAGTTATCGGAGTCATTTAGCTGCTTGGAGAGATCTTGCAATCTTGGGATCCGGGTCATGCCCGGCAAATATTCTCCGTCAGACATTGTTATGAAAATATTGCTGGTTTATTGGTAAATTACTATATGCATTGTAACTTTAGATTTACTGATAACTTTTAAAGCCTGTATCATTTTAGTGCATGGGCCGTGTCATCGGGAAATCATTTATAACCCCAATCGTTTTTAAACAGGAAAACTATGAAATATCCTCAAATAACCAATTTTATACAGGGTGAAAACTCTGCCCCAAAAAGCGAAATGCTGGATGTCATCAATCCTTCAAGCGGTACTCTGCTCTCACGGGTTCCTCTCTCCGGTGCCGGAGAACTGGACATGGCAGTTACCACAGCCCGCGAGGCTCAACCGGCATGGCAGTCCCTCCCCGTCAAAGAACGGGTACAGGTATTCTTTCGCTATAAAAATCTTCTGGAAAAACACAGGGAAGAACTGAGCGCCCTCCTCAGCGAAGAAAACGGAAAAACTTTTTCCGAAGCGGCAGCGGAAGTCGATAAATCCGCCGAACTAACCGAATTTGCTTGTTCCCTGCCCCAATTAACGGCTGGTGAGATTGAGGAGGTTAGCCGGGGCGTTGAATGCATTTCCCACAGATATCCCGTGGGCGTTGTTGCCTCAATTACCCCTTTCAATTTCCCCAATATGGTCCCCAACTGGACCATCCCCAACGCGCTGGTTTTGGGAAACGCTATGATCCTGAAACCTTCCGAGCAGACACCTCTCAGCGCTAACCGTCTGGCTGAACTTCTGAAAGAAGCAGGATTACCCGATGGAATTCTCAATATCGTACACGGTGCCCGGGAAATTGTCGAAGGGATATGTGATCATACGGGCATTGATGGTGTCTCATTTGTGGGTTCTACCAAAGTGGCCAAAATAGTTTATGCCAGAGCTGCCTCCCATCATAAAAGGGTGCTGGCTTTGGGCGGGGCGAAGAACCATCTGATCGTGCTTCCGGATGCAAACCCCGAAATGACCGCCTCAAATGTGGCCGCCTCCTTTACCGGCTGCGCGGGTCAGCGCTGCATGGCAGCTTCCGTTATGATCGCCGTGGGCGATGTCCAGCACATTATTGACAAGCTCTGCACTGAAGCCGAGGCCATCATCCCTGGTGTCAACATGGGGTCCATTATCTCCCAAACTTCTAAAGAGCGGATCGTCAATTATATTAACCGGGCGGAATCCGAGGGCGTCAGGCTCCTGGTCGATGGCCGAAATATTGAAGTGCCCGGCGGAGAGAAGGGCTTTTTCGTGGGACCCACCATCGTTGATAATGTCAAGCCGGGGATGAGCATCGCCTGCGAAGAAGTTTTCGGACCGGTGCTTACAATCCTCAGAGTGAAGACCGTGGATGAGGCTCTGGCTATCGAAAACGCCTCTCCCTACGGAAACGCGGCGGCCGTCTTTACCCAATCCGGTGGTCTGGCGAAATATGTTATAGATCGGGCCAGTGCCGGGATGACGGGAGTCAATATTGGTGTGCCGGTACCGAGAGAGCCCTTTTCTTTTGGAGGATGGAATGATTCACGCTTCGGCGTGGGTGATATTACAGGAGCCAGTTCCATCGAGTTCTGGACCAAATTGAAAAAAACCACCGTCAAATGGAACTCCGAAGCCAAAACCAACTGGATGAGTTAGACCGACCTCCGGATCAGCTAAAGTGACAAAATAGTATTGATCATAATTTAAAAGGAATCTTCTGTTGAATGCTTCAAACAACCCCAATTCCATATTATATGGCATAGACGATAAGCCGCCGTTACGGGAAACCATCATTCTCGGTTTTCAGCACTATCTTACCATGTTCGGTTCAACGGTGGCCATCCCCCTGTTACTTGCTCCTGCCTTCGGAATTACAAATCCCACCGAGAAAGGCTGGCTCATCGCCACCATGTTTTTCGTCAGTGGGATCACGACTCTGTTACAAACCACCTGGGGAAATCGTCTGCCCATCGTACAGGGCGGTACCTTTTCTTTCCTCGCGCCAACCTTCGCCATCTGCGGGATGGCCTCGTTGGCAAATTCTGGCTGGGAAGTCCGCCTGCAGCATGTTCAGGGGGCCGTCATCGCCGGTTCATTTTTTGAGATCGCCATCGGTGCCAGTGGATTGGTAGGGAAACTCCGCAAATTCGTCGGTCCCATTACCATCGCCCCCACTATCGCCCTCATCGGGCTTTCGCTCTTCAAGTTTGGGGCACCACAGGCCGGACTCAACTGGCCCATCGGTGGTGCAACCATTGTTTTAATCATTCTCTTCAGTCAATACCTGCCGAGGAAGAGCCGCATCTTTGAATTGTATCCCATCCTGCTGGCCATCATTGCGGCCTGGTTGCTCTCTGCTATTTTAACGGTCACCGGTGTTTTTCCCGAGGGTCATCCTGCCTATACCAGTCTGGAAAATGTGCGCAATACACCCTGGTTCAGACTCCCGCTGCCCTTCCAATGGGGGTTCCCGAAATTCGGTCTGGCGGCTCTGGTGGGGATGCTGGCCGGGTACATTGCCTCAATGGTTGAGTCCATCGGCGATTATTTCGCCTGTGCCCGCCTCGCAGGAGCTCCCATCCCCAATGACCGGGTGCTCAACCGCGGCATCACTTTCGAGGGAATCGGCTGTCTGATAGCCGGTATCTTCGGAACAGGCAACGGCACCACCTCCTATAGCGAAAATATTGGTGCCATCGGTCTGACCCATGTTGGTTCGAGAAGGGTGGTTCAGGCAGGAGCCATCATCATGCTGCTGCTCGGGACTGTCTCTAAATTCGGTGCCCTGTTCACCACAATTCCCTCACCGGTAGTCGGGGGAATGTACTGTGCCATGTTCGGGATGATCACTGCTGTGGGCTTATCCAATCTCCAATTTGTGGATCTGAATTCAGCACGGAATCTGTTCATCCTTGGTTTTTCTTTTTTCATGGGACTGAGTCTGCCCGAATATTTTGCCGCTCACCCCCTGGAACTCGGTGCAAATCTGCAATGGCTGGCCAATATTATCAATACGCTGGGTAGTACCGGTATG
The DNA here is from genome assembly GCA_964543505.1 of uncultured bacterium. GTDB lineage: Bacteria > Fidelibacterota > Marinisomatia > SCGC-AAA003-L08 > JACNLC01 > JAADGM01. The sequence continues at coordinate 5,146 of CAZIYQ010000079.1, forward strand.
GCCGTGGGAGCTTTCTTCGCCATGCTTTTGGACAATACAGTTCCGGGCAGCGATACGGAAAGAGGCTTAACCCAGTGGCAAAATTAATTCAATTGAACCGAAAGCAATAAAGGAATCCATCATGACATTACTCATTAAAAACGGACGGATCATCACCGCAACAGATGATTACACCGCAGATATCTACGTTGACGGAGAGAAAATCTCGGCTATCGGCAAAGACCTCGATATCCCGGTTGACAAGGTTATTGATGCCAGTGGCAAATATGTTTTCCCGGGGGGGATTGACCCTCATACCCATCTCGATATGCCCTTTGGCGGGACTATGTCATCTGATGATTTTGAAACCGGAACAAGGGCAGCCGCTCACGGCGGCACTACCACGATCATCGATTTTGCTATTCAATCCTTGGGACATTCGGCGCTGGAGGGACTCGATACCTGGCATGCCAAAGCCGAGGGGAAGACCTGCGTCGATTACGGCTTTCACATGATTGTAACGGATACCTCAGGCGATCGCATTTCAGAGATCAAACGGCTAATCGAAGAAGGCGTGACATCTTTCAAATTATTCACAGCCTATCCCGGTGTGCTCTACATGGATGACGCCATGCTCTACAGGACCATGCAGGAAGTGGGCAAACAGAGCGGATTGGTCTGCGTCCATGCCGAAAACGGAATTGTGATCGATGAGATCGTTCGTAAAGCCGTCAGCGAAGGCAAAACCGCTCCGAAATGGCATGCCCTCACGAGACCCACAAGGATGGAGGCGGAGGCGGTTCATAGAACAGCTTCTATAGCTGACCTGGCCGGAGCGCCGCTGTACATTGTCCACGTTTCATCCTACGATGCCCTCGAACAGATCTCTTTGGCGAGGTCAGCCGGAATGGCCGTCTATGGTGAGACTTGTCCCCAATATCTGCACCTTGACGAATCTTACTATGAGCGGGAGGGATTCGAGGGAGCCAAATATGTCATGTCCCCTCCCCTCCGTGAAAAATGGAATCAGGAAGAACTTTGGGAAGGACTCGTCAGCGGAGATTTACAAGTGGTCTCAACTGACCACTGCCCCTTCCGGTTTGCCGATCAGAAGACGCTCGGAAAAGAAATCTTCACCAAAATTCCCAATGGGGCTCCCGGTATCGAGAACCGCATGAGCCTGATCTTCAGCAGCGGCGTTACGGAGGGTAGAATATCACTCAACCGCTTTGTTGAGATCACCTCCACGGCTGCTGCGAAAATGTTCGGACTTTTCCCCAGAAAGGGAACTGTGGCCGTTGACAGTGATGCCGACCTGGTGATTTTCGACCCGGAGAGAACGGAAACCATCAGCGTTAACAATCCCTGCACGCACAACATGAACGTGGATTATAACGCTTATGAGGGATTTGAAGTGACCGGTATTGCGGAGACCGTATTATCCAGAGGAAAAATTGTTGTAGAAAATTGTAATTTCAGTGGGACCCCCGGACATGGACATTTTCTGAAACGGGGTCTGTTCACTGAAGCCTAACGAAGAAGGAGAAATTATGCCCAGAAAGATAAAATCAGGATTGATCCAGATGTCCGTGCCGGTGTCGGAGGGCGATGGCTCTATCCAAGACATTAAAAAGGCCATCATTGAAAAACACATCCCCTTTATCGAGGATGCAGGTAAGCAGGGGGTTCAAATTCTCTGTCTGCAGGAGGTCTTCAACACACCGTATTTTTGTCCGGGTCAGGATGCGAAGTGGTATGCTTCGGCAGAATCCGTTCCCGGCCCCTCGACTGAAATGATGGCCGAATATGCCCGTAAATACGAAATGGTCATGGTCGTGCCGGTTTACGAGAGAGAGCAGGCCGGACTGTTTTACAACACCGCCGCCGTCATCGACGCGGATGGCTCTTACCTCGGCAAATACAGAAAAACACATATCCCCCATACCTCAGGCTTTTGGGAGAAATTCTTTTTCCGACCCGGGAACCTGGGTTACCCCGTATTTGAAACCCGCTATGCAAAAATCGGTGTGTATATCTGCTATGACCGCCATTTCCCTGAAGGTGCCCGGGCTCTGGGACTGAACGGTGCCGAAATCGTGTACAACCCCTCTGCAACCGTCGCCGGACTTTCGCAATATTTGTGGAAATTGGAGCAGCCTGCTCATGCAGCCGCCAACGGTTATTTCATGGGCTGTATCAATCGTGTGGGCGAAGAAAAGCCCTGGAATCTCGGCCGCTTTTACGGCAGTTCTTATTTCGTGGGTCCTAGGGGTGATATCTTCGCCATCGCCTCCGAAGACAAGGATGAATTGCTGGTGGCTGAATTCGACCTCGATTTGATCGATGAAGTCCGCAGTACCTGGCAGTTTTACCGGGACCGCCGGCCTGACGCCTACGGTGATCTGACAGCTCCATGAGCACTTTTTTAACGCTTAATTATAGGCCATAAAACAATGAACAGTAAAAGCATTCGGGAAAAACACAGAGACTTTTTATTCCCCGCAGTAAAGAACTTTTATAAAGAGCCTCTCGTAGTCTCCCATGGCTCGGGACTTACCGTAACGGACATGGACGGCAATTCGTACCTGGATTTTTTCGGTGGCATCCTCACTGTTTCTTTAGGTCATGCCAACGAAGAAGTCAATGAGGCCGTCAAGGAACAGATTGATAAACTGACACACATCTCCAGCCTTTTTCAGGTGGAATCCGTCGTCGCCCTTGCCGAGACCTTGGCCCGGATTACTCCCGGTGAACTCAAACAGAGTTTTTTCACCGCTTCGGGGACAGAAGCCGACGAGTCGGCCATGATGATGGCTCAGCTCTGCAGGGGAAATACAGAGTTTATCGTTCTGCGCCATTCCTATTCAGGGCGCTCCCTCCTGGCCCAGTCCATGACGGCCCATTCCCATTATCGGGCCTTGCCCACACAGGTGGCCGCCGTAAAACATGCCCTGTCGCCCTATTGTTACCGCTGCCCAATGAAATCAACTTATCCCGGTTGCGGCATGGCCTGCGCAGAAGATGTGGAAGAGCTCATCCGCACCACCACTACCGGTGAGATCGCCGGAATGATGGTGGAGCCCATCCAGGGCGTCGGCGGCTTCATCACTCCGCCGAAAGAATATTTTAAAATTGTAGCAGAGATTGTCAGAAATTACGGCGGCGTCTTCATTTCGGATGAAGTGCAAACGGGCTTTGGCCGCACCGGTAAAATGTGGGGAATCGAACACTATGGCGTTGAGCCTGACATGATGACCATGGCCAAAGGCATCGCCAATGGGCTGCCTCTCGGAGTCCTGATCACCACCGTTGAGATTGCCAAAACTCTGGTCAAAGGCAGTATTTCCACCTTCGGCGGCAATCCGGTAAGCTGTGCTGCTGCCAACAAAACCATCGAGATCATCCGGCGCGATGACCTGCCGGACAATTGTGCTGCCATGGGTGAACTCCTGCGCAAGGGTCTGGAAACGCTCAAGGACAAACATCCAAAACTGGTGGGGGATGTCCGAGGCATGGGACTCATGCAGGCCCTGGAATTGGTTGTGGACGGATCCATCGACGATCGAACTCCCAATCCCGGAGCCACCGACCGCTTCATGGAGGAAACTAAAAACCGGGGTTTGCTCGTGGGTCGTGGAGGTTTGTACAGCAATGTCATTCGCATCTCACCCCCCATGACCGTGAATGAGGAGCAGGTGAACCGGGCACTTGAAATCATGGATACAGCCTTGCAGGCCAGCAACAGTTGACGGGGATGATTATGAACAAGCAAAATACACTGCCGGCCAACAGACTCGAGAATCGCTTCGCCGATGAAAAACCGCTTTATTCTGATACGGAAGCACTGATCGAGGGCAACCGCTGCCTTTTCTGTTACGATGCTCCCTGCATCAAAGCTTGTCCCGCCGAAGTGAACATCCCGGTTTTTATCCATAAAATTGTCAGCGGTAATCTAAGAGGCGCAGCCAGGACCATTTTTGAAACCAATCCACTGGGCGTCTCAACCGCCCGGGTCTGTCCTGTTGAGGTCTCCTGCGCCGGAGCCTGTGTGCTGAATGAACAGAACGGCAAACCGGTCAATATTGGCAGACTCCAGCGCTATGCTACGGAAAAGGGACTTTCCTCTGCCGAAGCCAGACAGATGCCCCTTTTTACTCCGGCAAAAGCGCTGAATAAAAGCGTTGCCCTGATCGGGGCAGGACCTGCTTCGCTCTCCTGTGCTGCAACTCTGGCCCTGGCGGGTGTAAAGTCTGTGATCTATGAAAAACGCGCACTGCCCGGCGGCCTAAATGTCAGTGGTATTGCGCCCTACAAACTGGATTCAGCCAGCGCAATGGATGAAATTAAACGACTGTTGCGCCAAGGCATCCACCTGAAAACCGGATGTGAAGTTGGCGTTGATCCCACAGTGAAAGACCTGCTGAAAGACTACGATGCCCTTTTTCTGGGCGTCGGACTGGGTCGGGATAAATTCCCCGATATCGCAGGAGAATCCCTCGAGGGGGTCTGGGGAGCAACGGACCTCATCCGGAAAATCAAGAATGAGGAATCCTTCACACTTCCGGATTTGTTGAAAGTTTTCGTGATCGGAGGTGGCAATACGGCCATCGATATCGCCAGGGAACTGGCCATGCTGGGTGCCGAAACTGTCGATATCATTTATCGCAGGACCGAACAGGATATGCCCGGATACCGCCACGAACTGGACAAAGCCAGACGATATGGCGTGCGCCTGAGGGAGAACCTGTTGCCAAAAGCCATCCGCAGGGGGGATAAAACGGGACTGCTGCTTACCGTTGAGAATAAGCTGACCGGAGAGAATGATGCCTTGGATGCCACCTGGATCGTCCTGGCCATTGGCCAGGAAAATCAAGCCCGACAACTCCTGCCGGCACTTGAAACGGACGACCGCGGCAATGTCAAGCTGGCCCCGGATACCGGCGAGACTTCCATGCAGGGGATTTATGCCGGCGGCGATTGTGTCAACGGTGGCAAAGAGGTAGTCAATGCGGTGGCAGACGGCAGAAGGGCGGCTCTCAGCATCCTGCAAAAAATAGCTGTTTCTCATTGATTGAGCAAACAGGGTCCGGACAGCTAAACCCTTCGGGTTATTTTACACAAAAATTAAGTCTCATACGAACAGAGGAACACCATGGCAGATTTAAAAACGAATTTTAACGGTATCGAAAGCCCTAATCCCTTCTGGCTGGCCTCGGGACCGCCGACAAACTGCGGCGAACAGATCATGCGGGCCTTTGATGCCGGCTGGGGCGGCGCCGTCTGGAAAACGCTGGGAGACCCCATCGTCAATGTCTCTTCGAGGCTGGCTGCCATCGACTATGCCGGCAAAAGCATGTCGGGACTCAATAATATTGAGCTGATCACCGACCGACCCCTGCTCACGAATTTAAAAGAGATTGCCGCCGTCAAAAAGAAATATCCCAATCACGCCGTCATCGTTTCTCTAATGGTTGAAAGCCGTGACGAATGGCAGGAGATCATTCGACGGACCGAAGACACGGGAGCCGACGGTATCGAACTCAATTTCGGCTGTCCCCATGGCATGTGCGAACGGGGCATGGGCAGTTCCGTTGGTCAGGAGCCCAAACTGCTGGAAGAGATCACCGCCTGGACCACTGAATTTTCCACAATCCCTCTGCTGGTGAAGCTCACCCCCAACATCACCGACATATTGGATCCGGGAGTGGCAGCCGTTAAAGGCGGCGCGCAGGGTCTATCCCTCATCAATACGATCAAATCGATCATCGGCGTGGATTTGAACTCTTTCGTGCCCCTGCCGTCCGTCCGTGACAAGAGTACCAATGGCGGCTATTGCGGGCCGGCGGTGAAACCCATCGCCCTGCACATGGTGGCCGCCCTAGCCCGGGATTCCCGGATAACGGTTCCCATTTCCGGAATCGGTGGCATCGAAACCTGGCGGGATGCCGCAGAGTTCATCGCTCTTGGCGCTGCGTCGGTTCAGGTCTGCACCGCAGTGATGCACTACGGTTACCGCATTGTGGAAGACATGATTGACGGCCTTTCAAATTATCTCGATGAGGCAGGTCTTTCATCCGTATCCGGCCTCATCGGTAAAGCAGTGCCCAATTTCATGGACTGGGGCAGTCTGGACCTGTCCTTTAAGACGGTCTCTAAAATTGATGCGGACAAATGTATCGGCTGCCAGCTCTGCTATATCGCCTGCCTCGACGGAGCTCATCAATGCATCCATACCCACAAGGGAGACTGCCGGGCTTATCATGGCAAATCCGATCACGGGGCCGGCGTGCGGGATTGCATTGCCGATCCTGTTCCCCACACGGAAAAGGATCTCAAACTGCTGCAGGTGCCGGTTGTTGATGAGGAGGAATGTGTGGGCTGTAATCTCTGTCAGCTGGTCTGCCCGGTGCCGGGCTGTATTGAGATGGTGGAGCGCTGATTTCGTAGGAGCAGGCCGGTCAGGTTCCCCCAAGTGATAAATATTGTCTGATAACTCGCGCTGAAAGTCGATGATACACAATGATTGTAAAATCAATACCGGATAGGAATGTGATACAAATATATACAGAATAGAGTTTATGTTACCAACAGTATTAGTATTA
>CAZIYQ010000080.1:0-11678 GCA_964543505.1 uncultured bacterium
TAAAGAATTAAAATTGCTGGTCGAGGGTCTCATCCGCAAACAGACCTTACTGGTGAACGGCTTGGTCGCTGAGGGCGAAAAACTGTTGGATACGGATGAACACACAGCTGGTATAAAGCTACTGATCGCGAGCCGGGGGATCCCCAAAAACAAACGCTTGATGAAACTCTATCAGCGTCAAGGTGTAAAGCAGTTAGTGCGGTCTGTCGAAAGCGAATATATCCGTGATAAAAAATTACCTGAAATTGATGAGCAGCTCTATTTTGCCGTTGATGAACGCTCCAACACGATCGACCTGACGGAACTGGGCCGCTCGACATTATCGCCAAAAACCCCCGAAGATTTCATTATCCCGGATATCGGTGAATTGTACCATGACATCGAAACTAATTCGGAATTCTCTGATGAAGATAAAATGGAAAAGAAGGAAGAAGCCCAATCCCTGCATGCCCTGCGAAGCGATAAAATCCATGCCATCAATCAATTGTTAAAATCCTACACCCTTTTCGAGAAAGATGTAGATTACATTGTTCAAGGCGGTAAGGTTCTCATTGTCGATGAGCACACGGGCAGGGTGCTGCACGGTCGTCGTTACAGTGACGGTCTGCATCAGGCACTCGAGGCCAAAGAAGATGTCGTCATTGAAAAAGAAACACAGACCATGGCCACGATTACAATTCAGAATTATTTCAGGATGTATGAAAAGCTCGCTGGTATGACCGGTACAGCATTGACAGAAGCATCAGAGTTTATGGACATCTACAAATTGGATGTTGTCGAAATTCCTACGAATGTCACTATTATCAGGGTCGATAATGAGGACATGATCTATAGGACCAAACGTGAAAAATACAATTCCGCTATTAAGAAGATAATTGAGCTTTTCCAAAAGGGCCAACCCGTTCTGGTGGGAACGACTTCTGTGGAAGAATCAGAAACGCTGTCCCGCATGCTGAAGCGTTCCAAGGTCCCCCATAATGTCCTAAACGCGAAACAGCATCAAAAAGAGGCTGATGTTATCGTCCGGGCAGGAAATCGCTCCGCTGTGACCATCGCTACAAACATGGCTGGTCGTGGAACGGATATTAAATTAGGTGATGAGGTTATAGAACTGGGTGGATTGTACATCCTGGGGACGAGCCGGGCTGAATCACGCCGAATTGATCTCCAGTTGAGAGGCCGCTCCGGACGTCAGGGTGATCCCGGTGAATCCATTTTCTTCTTAAGTCTTGAAGATGACTTGATGCGTTTGTTCGGCTCAGATAGAATCGCAAAGATCATGGATCGTCTTGGGATCGACGAAGGTGAAGTGATCACACATTCCATGGTCAGTAAATCCATTGGCCGGGCTCAGAAAAAAGTTGAAGGGCATAATTTCAGTATCAGGAAACATCTGCTGGAATATGATGATGTGATGAACAGCCAGCGTGAAATAGTTTATGACCGTCGCAACTATGTGCTGACAGGCCAGGATATCACTTCCGAAGTGACTGAGATCATCTCGGAATTTTTGGATCATCTCATCGATACCTGGTGCCCCGGTGAAGAGAGTCCTCATTCCTGGAAATGGGATGAACTTACTGATGAGATCATATCCGTTTTCTCATTGAATTTAGACCCTGAAAAAATGGATGTCCAAAATACTGCCGATTTTAAGGATACCTTGATTCAGGCAGCGAATGCCATCCTCGATGCTAAAATGCAGCTTGTGGGGAAGGATATTTTTGAGAATTTTGAGAAATTCTTCGTCTTGCGAACCATCGATATAAAATGGCGTGAACATCTTTACGCAATGGATCAATTGCGGGAAGGTATCGGCCTCAGGGCTTATGGCCAAAAAGATCCTCTGGTGGAATATAAGACCGAGGGATACGCCATGTTTACGGATATGATGGTGGACACCAACCGCGAAACACTTCAAAGAATTTTCAGAACACCCATCCGGCAAAGACAGCCGGTTCAGCTGAGACCCGCAAATCAGCCCCGGAATTTACAGACGAAGCACGACGAATCCACCGGAATGGGTTTTACCAATCCAGCCCCGGGTGTCACCGCTTCACCGGTCAACCAACCCCAGAACCAACGACCCGGCAAAGTTCAGCCGGTGCATGTTGACTCAAAAGTCGGCCGGAATGACCCCTGCCCATGCGGCAGTGGGAAAAAATACAAGAAATGTCACGGACTGCATGCGTAAATCCCCGTTTAACGCGTGCCCAGTCTTTATTATTAGTCCACAATTAAGAAAGCCTAAATGATGCATAAAAATTCAGGATTTGCTACCCGGGCAATACATGTCGGGCAGGATCCGGACCCACTCACCGGAGCTGTATCTCTGCCGGTTTATCAGACTTCAACTTTTAAACAGAGAGGTTTTGCCGATTTCGAATATGATTATTCCCGGGCGGATAATCCGACGCGCCATAATTTGGAAGAGACCATCGCATCCCTTGAAGCGGGAAAGGGGGCTGTGGCTTTTGGGTCAGGACTCGCTGCGGAATCGGCGATCTTCAGTTTGCTGTCCGCCGGTGAACACATTATTTTCTCAGAAAATGTCTATGGCGGGACCTTCCGACTTTTTAACAGCGTATTTGAACGTTTTGGTCTGGAGGCAAGCTGGGTTGATACGACTAAAATTGAGGCGGTGGAAAAGACAATTCAGCCAAATACAAAAATGATCTTTGTAGAGACCCCCACTAATCCCATGATGCAGTTGACGGACATCAAAGCGGTCGCAGAATTGGCAGAAAATCATGGACTGTTGCTGACAGTCGATAATACTTTCATGTCTCCATTTTTTCAGCAGCCCCTTATGTTGGGGGCTCACCTCGTAGTTCATAGTACGACCAAATACCTCAACGGGCACAGTGATGTGGTGGGTGGGATGATCATCTCATCCAAGAGTGAACTCGTTGAACGACTTCATTTTTTACAGATGTCCGTTGGGGCTGTCCCGGGTCCCTTTGATTGCTGGCTGACGCAACGCTCACTGAAAACCCTGGCCTTGCGGATGCGAGCCCATAACCAAAATGCACAGGCAATCGCAGAACACCTGTCCGGTTCAGAAAAAATTTCAGCAGTATATTATCCGGGACTTTCATCTCACCCCCAACATGAGTTGGCAAAACGTCAGCAACAGGACCCCTCTGGAAATCCCGGCTTCGGCGGTATGATCTCCATCACGTTAAAAAATATATCCGCTGCCCGCAGCTTTACACGAGCGCTTAAAATATTTACTCTCGCAGAGAGCCTGGGCGGAGTGGAAAGCCTCATCTGCCACCCGGCAACGATGACGCATGCTTCAGTCCCTGCTGAAGTTCGAAGTGTACTGGGAATAACTGACGGATTATTGAGACTCGCGGTTGGTGTCGAGGATGTTGATGATCTGCTCCGGGACATTGAACAGGGTCTGGCTGCGATATAAAATTTTCTGTATCGACGGTGAAAAATCCTCTGTAAAATCAATGAGGCTGGGGATCAACAGGACGCTACGCCTCGTAACCGGACGCTGACGAAATGAAAATCATCATTTATCTCACCTCTTTGCTCATCATCACACAGGGCATTGCCATTGCGGAAGTGGTGAATATGTCTGACCTTGGGCGAGTCCCCGCCAATAGTCCGGCCGTCAAAGTGCTGACTGAACTTTATCTTTCTGCAGATATTTTGCCTCCCTCGCAGGAAAGTCTGATGACTTACGATGACATCAAAGCGTTTAAACAGCTCTGGCAGATACAAGTCAGTAATCCCGATATTCAACAAACAGAGATCCTAAGCCAACTCAAATCTCTTCTCACCTCAAGCACTTCACAACTCAAAGGTAAAAGACCCCATTTCTCTCTGGGGGCAGGGATGGATTTTCTCCAAAAGCCCGCTTTTGTGCAAAGTGATTCAGAAGCTGTTTATTTCAGGACTTTCCAAGACAGAGATTTCATGACAAAATACGCCCAAAGGGGATCGTTCTTCAATTTTGGAATGTCAAATTACTTCAGTGAGAACTTGTTTGTCAGTGCTGATTTCCGGGCTCGGGATGACTGGGAAAAGCTACAAAAGCGGGATGTCCATTTCCCCAGAAATCTGCGGGATTTTAATTATGATATCAATCGTAAAGTTCATTTGATTTTTCGTTATCGCGCGATGAAAATACTGCTGGGAAGGGATAGAACACAGTTGGGTGTCGGAGAACATGGCCGGTTGCTCCTATCGGATAATATTCCACCACTTGATCAAATCAGGTTTTATTACCGTTACAGGGATCAGTTGACATTCAACAGCATCATCGCACCGGTAAAATTTTACAGCGAACCTGGCGTGACAGAAAAGTTTCTCGTAGCTCACCGACTCGAATGGCATCCTGTTGCGAGGATCAGAGTGGGCTTGAGTGAAAGTCTGGTAACCAATCAGAAAGTCCGAGCAGCCTATCTCAATCCTTTCATGATTTTTCATAATGTCAGTGATTATGCCCTGAAACGTAATATGATGGGTGCTCTGGATGTACGAGTACTGTGGTCCTCTGATCTATTGACCTATTTGACAGTCCTCATCGATGAACTCGATGTAAGTCTGCTTGAGAATGTTGAAAAGGGGAAAAATCGTCAGGCCATTGGGATACAGGCAGGCTTTAAATATTTCAATCCCCTGGGACTCCCACAAAGCATTTTGTCTGCGGAATATGTTCACCTTGACAAGTGGCTCTACAATTATCCCTATGCGGACGGTAGCCTGACCTATGTGTACGAGGAAGAGCGGTTTTATCAGGGACAGTTTTTGTTCAATCGATTTATCGGGCATTATCTCGGTGCAAATGCAGATGCCCTATTTCTGGATTATGCCCTTGGAGGTATTACCTTTATCTTTCAGGCAATTGATCAGGGAATTGTGCCCATCTATCAACCCGCATTTACCAGTACTGCAGAGGATATCCGTGAAAAAAAGACGATATTTGGGTTAAGTTATAGCGGCGTTTTGCCTAATAAGAAATTCAGCCTGAGAGGCGGCATTTTCTATACAACCGCCAGGAATTTTCACAATGAAGAGGGTCGAACAGAACACTATCCGGAACTGTGGATCAATCTGCAGCACGAACTTTTATCTTGGTGAAGATCCCAAAAAAATTTTGCCAATCGAGTGACACTGATCAGCGCAGGGGTACCAGATTCCCCAAAATATAGCCGATGACGATCCCAACCAATAAGACCACCACCACCATGCGGTGAGTCACAACATCTTTGCCATACCCCTTCTTAATGGCATAGGCAGATGTGAAATAGCCCAGGGCGTTGAGCAGCCAGAAAAATGGGATTGTTAGAACTTTGATGATCAGGGGTCCAATCACAGGTACCATCGAGATCAGGGCTGCAAGACCTACAAAGGCGTTTGTAATGTAACCCAAAACCAAGGTGATGATGGCGATTGCCTTGGTATCAAAATCAAGATTCAGCATGACCAGAATGGCCAGCCCCAGGAGTACCAGGGTTCCGATAGTTTTTGGATTAGTCTTTATAAATTTTACGAATTTATTCATTTCTTCATCGCTCCAGCTGATAATTTCATCAGGCCAAACTGAAATTCACAGCTACGGATCCTGTGTTTTTTTCGATCAATTTGAATCAATCTTTTGGCACCTGGCTTAAAAACTGCCCATGAAAATATATCGGTATCCTTTAAAACTGCCCCGAATGCTTGATGGGAATTTAGATCAATCTGTAAATTATAATTGATAACAGAATCGTCTTCGTTGATGATCTCTACATCTGCAGTATAGAATAACCCCTCCCGTTCCAGTACGCTCGAATGTAGTGATTGGGGTTGATTTTCTGCAAGGTAAACAAGCAGACTAAAAATAGTGAGAGCACTGTCCGGAAGGCAGACCGTTGTATTGGTATAGCAGATGCCTAAGTCTGAAGCAGTGGTCTCAAGAATATTTACAATACCGGGTTGGGAAGTATTCTTGGTAAAATATCGCAATCCATAAGTCTCAGCATCGACAATGAGTGAATACTGATTCTGAACCGGATACAAAGTTGAACTCATCCCAACAGTTTCTGCCCTTAGGTTGATCTGCAAACAGGCTTGTTCATGGAATAACGTGTCCCGCTTCGACAGACTGACATCTGCAACATGAACGCCCCACACCGAAACTTGAAAATCCGTTGTTTCACTCAACAGATAAGCGCAGAGCATCAGACAAATAAAAAAAATGGGTTTCATGCTTCTTTCCAGTGGGATTTCACGAGAGGACCTAACAGGCCGAAGACCACGACGTACAAAGGATGTAACAGACTCAACAAAAGAAAACCACGCAGAGACCAACGATACCCAATTTTTTTATAAAACGTAAATACGATATACCCATCCGAGAGTGATTTCAGCAGGTAAGGGACCAGCCACAATCCCTCGGCTGTTTCGGTGAAGACAAGCAGAGAGATCAGCACACTAAGATTGGTTAAATAGATCAGAGGTAAAATAAACTTCATTCCAAGACCAGTGGAGAGCTCATAGTAATTGATTCCCTTTGAGGCAAATCTTAGTCTCTGATGTATGAATTGTTCGAGAGACTTTGGTGGATCGGATTCTACCACAGCCCCCGGAGAGGCCAGAAATTTTATCTTCAGGCCACTGTGGGTGGAAATCTTCTGAAGAAGCAGGTCGTCATCGCCTGATAGAAAATGCTCGATACCGCTGTACCCGGAAACCTCATTGAAGACTTCTCTCCTGAAAGCAATATTTCGACCCGTGCACGAGAGGGTAATTCCCGCGGACAAACTGCCGGCAGATAGAGCATCTTGAGCCAGGCTTTCCATTTCGAAAAGATCATCCAGAAAATTTTTATGGGCAGTAAGAGGGGCCGGAGCAGAAATGAAGCCCGTTACAGGGTCAGAAAAACCGGCAGTCAAGGTGGCTATCCAGGTTTGAGAGGGGCGGCAGTCTGCATCCGTCTGGAGGATAATTTCGGCAGAGGATGCCTGTATGGCTGAATTGAGAGCCCATTTTTTTGGCGCCCAGCCCTCCGGGGTCGCAGTGATTGTAATGATTTTTAAATGGGGATTCCCCAGGGCGTACTGATTGAGTAGCCCTGCCGTTCCATCTGTCGATCGATCGTCAGCAATGATGACTTCGAAGGCATCCGCCGGATAAGTTTGATTCTGCAGAGCGGAGATCAGTTTGGGGAGAGTTTGCTCTTCGTTTCTGGCTGCCACAACAACCGAAATCGAAGGTAGTTGTTCTCTCGCGGATTTTGGTTGAGGGAGTCGGGATGCTTTCAAGTTAATCACAAACCAAGCCAGCAAAATGCTATAAATCAACACCAGCCCAATCAACAGTTCCAACATTACGTTCGCTCCTTCCAGCCCAGCCGGGGAGCCAGAAAACTGGTGATGCCCATCAGAACAATATAGGGGATTTGCAGGAAGAACCAGAAAAAGAAATCCACAGAATCGAATTTTTGATGCAGAGGTTTGGATGCCAAACCGTACAGCATAAATTCCAAGATCAATTTTAGGGCTAATCCGCTAAAAAATAGCGTTAGATAGTGCCCGCTGAAGAGTGTGATCATGAAAAAAACCAGAAGTGATAAATTGCTGACAAAGGTTGCCCCTAACACTAAAAAGAAAATCGGGTTAAATTGCCACATCAGGTTGGCATCCCCTGCCCAGCGAATCCGCTGACGTATCAGGTCCCCCCAATGATGTTCAGTCCTACCGGTAACAAATGCGGCGGTGTCATCAGAAAATCGTACTTTGATCTTTAGTTTTTTCCTGGCAACCTGCAGGAATAGAGAATCATCACCCTGGAGGCAACCTGCAATACTTGAAAAACCCCCTGCCTTCTCAAAAACATTCTTTCGATAGGCTTGATTCTGACCGGTACTGGCCCATGGATATCCAATGGAAGTGATGCCTCTGGCCCCAGCCATCAATTGAAAAAAATCGAGACTCTGAAAGCGGGAAACCAAGGATTTGGTCGGCTTGACCCGGGAATATCCAATGACGAAATCAACATCAGGTATTAAGGTATTGCTCATCGCTTGCACCCACAGCGGTCCCATCCTGCAATCTACATCTGTGAAAAGCAGCATTTCCCCTGTTGCAGCTGCGATACCTGCATCGAGAGCTCTCTTTTTGTGCGAAAGATTGGCGCTGCCCTTTACTGAACTGATGTATCTAAAGCGAGCATCTGATGTTGACATGTGATTTATGATCTCTGCAGTCTCATCCACGGGATTGTCATCGACGATGATGAATTCCAGATCGCCGGAATATACTTGCCGAGCCAGAAGCTTCAGTAGTTGGTTTAGCGAATTGACTCCGTTTTTAACAGCAACGATGACGGTAACAGATTGCGTGGACGAGGTTTTCTTATAAGTGGTGGAGTATAAGTTGCCGAAGCAGAAAAAGATAAAGGTCATGCCATAAATCAGGAGGGAAATCCAGAATATGCCCTCTATGAAAAACATAAAATTAATTCAGGAGCAGACTGGCAATAGAGAGATAAAGCAGAGCGCCGAACATGTCTGTCGAGGTGGTTACGAAAGGGCCCGAGGCAATGGCAGGGTCCACATTCAGTTTATTTAGCAAGATGGGATAAAAGACTCCGATAGCAACGGCGAAAGACATGGCGCAAAAGATAGATATCCCTACAACGGCCCCAAGCCAGATGGGAGAAGCAGGGTAATTCAAATAACGAAAATAGGCCATGAGCCCCAGCAGGATACCATAGATCACGCCAAGAAAGACGCCAATACGGATCTCTTTAAGAATCACCTTTGAGACTTCGGCCATGTTTACGCGCCCGGTAGCAATACCCCGCACGATGATAGAACTGGTCTGTGTCCCGATATTACCACCCATGCCCAGGATCACAGGGATGAAAGCCGCCAATGCCACCGTACGGGTGAGCAGGTCATCAAAAAATCCAATAATTGTCATGGAGAAAATACCACCTACCCAGGTGGCCATGAGCCAGGGGAAACGTGCTTTCACAGATTCTGTTGCAGACTTAAGTAAAATTTCTCGGTCATCCCCAACACCAGCCATTTTGAGGATATCTTCAGTAGCTTCTTCCCGGAGTACGTCAATAACGTCATCAACAGTGATAACTCCCACGAGTTTATTGTCGGAATCGACTACTGGAATAGCGAGATAATTATAACGGGAAACCAGGTTAGCAACCTCTTCCTGATCTGTCTCCGGCGCTACCGCAATGAAATCACTTTGCATGATTTCTTTGAGATGTGTTTCAGGTGGATGCAGTAGCAGCTGCCTTAATGATAGGACACCGATCATTTGGTCCTTATCGTTGACCACATAGATGTAAAAAGGCGCATCCATATCCTTATTTATGTGCTGAATTTTTCCGATGACTTCGGATATGGTCATATCACCATGAAATTTCATGAAATTAGTGGACATAATTCCACCGGCAGATTCTTCATCATATT
The DNA here is from genome assembly GCA_964543505.1 of uncultured bacterium. Lineage (GTDB taxonomy): Bacteria > Fidelibacterota > Marinisomatia > SCGC-AAA003-L08 > JACNLC01 > JAADGM01. The sequence continues at coordinate 9,437 of CAZIYQ010000080.1, forward strand.
GCATGATGGCATCCACCTCGGCGCGGTCCTTTTTTGCAAGACTTTTACGCACGAGAACTGCCAGCTCTTCAGGCAGGCTGTCCAGAATATCAGCGATGACTTCCGGAGGAAAGTTCGAAATCAACTTTTCGATATCAGCAGGGGGCATGGATTCCAGCAGATCGAGGATGAGTTTTTCATCCAATTCTTCGACGAATTCCTGAAATCCATCAGTCCGCAGAACATATTGGAATATATCACGGCGCACCGCTGCAGAAAGGTGGCGGAAAATTTCTGCCATCAGAGCGGGGTGTGTTTTCTGAATTAGTTTGAATAAAGATACCTTTGCCTGCCGCCGGTACAGACGGTTCAGGGTCTCCAGTGTCAAGCCAACTTCATTTTCCGTTATATGTTTGCGCATTGTTTAGTTTTATTGAAACAACCGGGATGTCTTCAAGCTTTCGACCCGGCCATAAGGCTATTCTGATTTATTTAAAAACCCATTCTCAACCATCCAGTTATCATCCACAAATTTGGTCAAATAGTTGCGGATGGAATCAGGTAATATCACCAAACATTTTTGTCCTGATTCGAGGCGGGTACAGACTTTGAGTGCCGCCCATACAGCAGCACCAGAAGATCCGCCCACCAGCAAACCCTCTTCCTTAATTAATCTTCTGGCCATGAGGAAAGATTCTTTGTCACCCGTTTTTACATATTCATCGACGAGATCATTATCCAGCACATCTGGAAAAAAATCGTAACCGATACCCTCCACGAGATAGGGGTAGATTTCATCTCCACCACCCAGGATGGAACCCAATGGATCGACGCCGACGATATAGATGTTGGGATTCACCTCTTTGAGACGACGGCTGATCCCACTGATGGTTCCTCCCGTCCCGGCAGCGATGACCACCATATCGAGTTCAGGTCCCATGTCATCTAAAATTTCTTGGGCTGTATATTTATAATGGGCTCCGGGATTTGCAGGATTTGAATATTGATCCAGTATATGAGAATTGGGAATTTCTTTCAACAGTCGTTTGGCCACATTAATATGACTTTCGGGAGAATCCCAGGCCGCTTCGGTCGGTGTGCGTACAATCCTTGCACCAAGAGCTTCAAGGACGACCTGTTTTTCACGACTCATTTTCTCAGGCATGGTGATCACGACCTTATAGCCTTTGACAGCTGCAGCAAGGGCGATACCGATTCCGGTGTTGCCGGATGTGGGCTCAATCAGCGTATCGCCGGGTTTGATGAGGCCTTCTTTTTCGGCTTTTTCGATCATCTCTTTCCCGATCCGGTCTTTCACAGAGCCTCCGGCGTTCAAATATTCGCATTTGGCAAACAATTGACAGTGCAGGTCCACACCAATCCGGTTCAATCGTACAATGGGCGTTTTGCCTACGGCTCCCAGTATTGAATCAATTACCATTTATGATCTCTATTTATTAAATTTTAAAAGGGCATAAATTTACTGTAGAAAGCCGTGAATTATAAATTATTATTCGGGCCTGTTAAGACCGGAATTTTGTGGCGAAAAATATCGATCACTTCAAGCTTGAGAAACCCGTGTGCTATTGGGATCCAATCAGATATATTATCAGCATCTTGTCTTCCTGCAGATGCAGAGTGATTCCCTTTGCCACCAATTACTTTTGCTCTGCATGAAAAAGCGGTTAATTTTGCTCCGTGGATATTCAGGCAGGATACAAAATTAGAAAATTAATAGATGAATTATAGAGTCGTTTTACATTCGCTGAGCAGAATACTCTTTCTTCAGTCACTGGGGATGCTGCCACCATTTTTTCTTTCTTACCTTTACCACGAACCACAGCATTTAAACTTTTTAATTCCCATCGTCATTCTTTTATTCCCAGCCCTAATCTCTGTTTTCAACCATCAATCTGTGCGTAAAGTGGGGATCAAAGAATCTATGCTCATCGTCGTATTGTCGTGGATATTCGTTTCCGCTTTCGGGGCGCTGCCCTATTTGCTGGGACATGTTTTTAACAATTTCACGGATGCCTTTTTCGAGACCCTCTCAGGCTTTACAGCCACAGGATCCACGGTTTTGCAGGATATTGATTCACTGCCGCGAAGCATTTTATTCTGGCGTTCCGAAACCCATTGGCTGGGAGGCATGGGCATTGTCGTACTGGGAATTGCGATTTTCCCATCCCTGGCAGGGAATAAAACGCTGTTTAGCTCTGAAGCACCGGTCTCTTTCATGGATGAAGAACTTTTCCCGAGAATC